>JAHBAP020000570.1 GCA_018500005.2 Mycobacterium sp.
AGACGGGACAGCCCCGACCTACGACGCCGCAATGGCCCTGCAGGCCGATGCCAACGCCGTGGGTTACCCGGTCCGGTTACCCAAGCTTCCGGCGGGCTGGCAGCCCAACTCCGGCAGCCGTACCGGCATCGAGGCCGGCCGCACCGATCCGGCGACCGGAACCAAGCAGCAGGCCGTCGCCAGCCGGGTCGGCTATATCGCGCCGTCGATGATGTACGTCAGCCTCACCCAGAGCAACGCCGACGAAACCGCGCTGGTGCAGTCGATCCAGAATTCGGTGTATCCGACCGGCACCGAGGATGTCGCCGGCGTCAACTGGATCGTCTACCAGGGTGGTGAGGGTACCGAACCGGTTTGGACAACGCGCCTGGACGGCCCCGGCGGAGTGGTCCAGTTGGCGGTCACCGGGGCCGGTAAGCCCGAGGATTTCCGCACCCTTGCCGCCGCCACGCAGAGCCAGCCGCCGCTGGTCCCGAAAAGATAGGACTGTCAGCATGAAATCTCCCGAAGCCGACCTGTCCGGTTGGGTCCGCGAGCCATTCACCGCCGAAGGTTTCACTTACGACGTGTACCGCAAGGGCGAGGGTCCGGGAGTGGTGCTGATCCCGGAGATTCCCGGCGCCCACCCCGGCGTGCTCGCGTTGGGAAATTACTTGGTGGACAACGGCTTCACGGTCGCGATTCCGTCGCTGTTCGGCACCCCCGGAGCCCCGGCACGTGGTCTCGGACTGGTGCCGACCATGGCCCGGGCCTGTGTCGCCAAGGAGTTCGCGGCGTTCGCGCTGAATAAGGAACGCCCGGTGACCCGGTACCTCAAAGCACTGGCCCGCGACCTCAAGGCCAGGGCCGGGGGCAAGGGCGTCGGTGTGATCGGGCAGTGCTTCACCGGTGGCTTCGCGCTGGCCGCTGCCGTGGACGACAGCGTGCTGGCCTCGGTTCTCAGCCAGCCGTCGGTTCCCATCGCTCTCACCGCCGCCCACAAGCGCGATCCCGGTTTCTCCGAGGGCGAGATGAAGGTCATCGAGAAGCGAGCCGCCGAGGGCGGCGTGTGCGCACTGGGGCTGCGTTTCAGCGGCGACCCGATGGCGCCGGGTGAGCGGTTCAAGACCCTCAAGGACCGACTCGGGGATAACTTCGAGGTCATCGAGATCGACTCGTCGCCGGGTAACTCCGGCGGATTCGGCCGGATCGCGCACTCGGTGTTGACCCTGGAGGTTCGCGACCAGGAGGGCCAACAGGCCTACGAGGCCCGCAAACGCGTGGCGGAGTTCCTCAAAGAACGGCTGACCTAACGCTGAGTGCCCCACCACGCAGACCTCTACTCGAACTTTGTCTGCGTGACGGGGCACTCACGGAGGAGGCGTCAGACGGCCCCCGGCTCCCCTTGCTCCACCGGCAGCACGACCTCGGGCAGCTTTTCCTTCTTTGCCTTGCCCTTGCGCCGCTTGCCGAACCGCTTCTTGTCGTCCCCCGGTTCGGCCGACTGGTCCTGCATCTCGACGCCCTTGTAGACCGACAGGTATACCGAGATGGTGGTGACGATCAGGATCATCAGGACCGGGCCCAGGATGATGCCGAAGAAACCGAACATCGCGATCCCGGAGAACACCGAGAGCAACATCAGCGCAGGGTCGAGCCTGGCCTCCTTCGGGACCAGGATCGGCCGCAGGAAGTTGTCGACGTTGGTGATCCCGAAGATGTGGAAGAGCACCACGAAAAGACCGCCGGCGATGTTCCCGAAGAGCATCATCCCGATGCCGAACGGAATGGTCACGATGCCGCTCCCCAGCGGGATCACCGACAGCGCACTCAGAAAGATCGCGAAAATGAAGAACGCGTCGTGGAAGCCGGCGATGTAGATCGACACCGCTCCCAGGGTTCCCTGAATCACGGCAATAATGAACTGGCCCTTGACCGTTCCCTTGACCATAGCGCCCATCTTGGCCAGGTAGAGGTCGGTGACCTCCTCGCCGAGCGGGTTGAGCCGACGGATCAGCGTGAGCAACTCCGCCTTGTTGACCAGAAACGAGATCAGCACGTAGAGAAAGATGATCGCCGAGGTGATGAAGCCGATCGCCCCGCCGGCGGCCCCGCTGATCGTGCGCAACAGCCACTCGCCGATGGTCTGGGCGATCTTGCCGACGTTGGACCGCAGTGAATCCAGGGTGATGGTCGGTGTCTGGAACGGCAGTTTCTGCAGCAGTTGGTTCACTGTTGCGATCGCCTTGTCGCCCAAAGCATTGAGGTCGGCGGTCTTGGCCCAGTCGGCCACGCCGATGAGCATGTGTGAAATCTGAACGGTGGCCAGCGATATCACCCCGATGATCGGGATGACGACGGTACCGAGCGCGATAAGGACGGTCAGGGTCGTGGCCAGTCCGCCGTTGAGCTTGGTTTTGAGGCGGTTGTGCACTGGGGTGAACAGATAGGCGACGATCGCCGCAATGACGATGAGCATGAAATAGCGCCGCAGGAAATACGCGCCGAACAGCAGGGCGATCCCGGTGACGATCGCCAGCGCACGCTTCTGAGTGAGCGTGAAATCGGTCTTCACGCGCCTATTGTCCTTCCAAATCCGCGCGCCCCATCAGTTTGTTCAAATGTTGGTGAATGTTGGGGTAGCGCTTGAGGTGCGCGCCGCCGTTGAGGTCGAGGATCTCGCCGGTCATCCACGCCGACCGCGGTGAGCACAGGAAGGACACCGCCGCCGCCACGTCTTCGGGCGTTCCGGCCCGGCCCAATGCGGTGTTCTCGACGTACTCCTCGACCACGCCGGGGATCGCGGCGGCGCCTTCGGTCAGGGGCGTGTGCACGAAGCCGGGGGCGACGGCGTTCACCCGGATTCCGCGCGGTCCGAGTTCCAGCGCGGCGACCTGGGTCAGCATCGACAACCCTGCCTTGGCGGCGCAGTAGGCGCTCATCCCGATCGCGGGTTGGCGAGCGTTCAGCGACGTCAGCGATACCACCGATCCGCCGTCGCGCAGGTGGCGGCCGGCATGCTTGATGACCAGGAATGCACCGGTCAGGCAGACATCGACCACCGACCGGAACTGTTCGGCGTCCAGGTCGTTGATCATCCCGAACCCGCTGAAACCGGCACAGTTCACCACCGCGTCCAATGGGCCGGCCGCGTCGAACAGGCGGGCCACGCTGTCCTCGTCGCTGACCTCGACGGCGGCCCACTCCGAACCCAGTTCGGCGGCGCGCCGTTCGGCGAGTTCGGTGTTGCGGTCGGCTATGGTCACCTGCCAGCCCTCGGCGGCCAGCGCGCGGGCGGTGGCCCAGCCGATACCGGATGCGCCGCCGACGATGACGGCGGTGCGCGACGTTTCGTTGGTCATGACTCTCTCCTATCGGCCTCGGGTGCTCCCCATTTGCGGCGCACCGCTTCCCAGGGGTTGGCATAGCGGCCAGGTTGCCGGTAGTACGGGGACTGTCGCTTGAGGTATGCCCGGGCCAGCGGGGCGATCACCCGTAGCGGGTAGCGCTTCCAGCCGGCGTTCCGCGCGGTTTCGACGAGCATCTGCGGCCAGGAGTGATGCTGATGCCCCAGTACTTCATTTGCGGTCGCCGAGTCCATCCAGTCGGTGGCGAACCAGCCGTCGTCGTCGGCCGGGTCGCCCTGGCGTCCGGGCGGCAGCGCGCCGACCAACCCCATGGCTGCCGCGGTCGACGAGCCGATCTCGCCCTGCACCAGCCGGTGTGAATCGTCGCCGCCGATCAGGAGCGTGCGGCCCACCACGTCGGC
>JAHBAP020000318.1 GCA_018500005.2 Mycobacterium sp.
CGACCGGGTCCTCGTCGGAGACCTCGATGGTGTCGGCGTAGTACTTGCCGATGCCGTCGAGGGTCGGGCCGCGCTGCACCGTGACGTTGGCCGGCGGGACGTCGGCGATCTTGATGGTGTTGTTCTCGGAGGCGAAGATCGCCTCGGAGAGGTCAAAGCCCACCTTCTTGGCGTCCACGTCGAAGGCGGCGACGAACTTGACGTCGCGCACGTGGTACTGGCCGAAGGTGACGTGCATCAGGCCGGGGACGTTCGAGTTGGCGTCGGCGTCCTGGTAGTACTGCACGCCCTGAACGAGCGAGGACGCGCAGTTGCCGACGCCGACGATGGCGACGCGCACTTCATTCGACGCGCTGTGCTCAGTCATGGGCATTACTCCTTCTTGTACTTCCGGTGTTTGCTTCAGCTTTGGAGGCGGCGGTCCGCTCCGCGGCGATGAGTTCGTTGAGCCAGGTCACTTCCCGTTCGCTGGACTCCAGGCCAAGCTGGTGTAGCTGCCGGGTGTAGCGGTCCAACGAGCTGCTGGCGCGCGAGATGGCCTGGCGCAGGCCTTCGCGGCGCTCCTCCACCTGACGGCGGCGGCCCTCCAGGATCCGCATCCGCGCTTCGGCGGGTGTGCGGTTGAAGAAGGCCAGGTGTGCCCCGAAGCCGTCGTCGGTGTAGTTCTGCGGTCCGGTGTCGGCGACCAGTTCGGCGAACCGCTGCCGGCCGGCGTCGGTGAGCTGATAGACGCGGCGGGCCCGGCGCAGCACCGGGGTGCCCTCGGGCGCGGCGTCCTCGGCGATCAGGCCGTCGGCCTGCATCCGGCGCAGCGCCGGGTAGAGCGAACCATAGGAGAACGCGCGGAACGCGCCGAGCAGACCGGTCAGGCGCTTGCGCAGTTCGTAACCGTGCATCGGGGACTCGAGCAGCAGACCGAGAACGGCCAGTTCCAGCACGAGTCACCTCCTTTGCATCGGTCGTTAGGGTGTAACAACACCTCCGATAACTGTATCGGAGCGATATATTCGCGGCCAAATCCGCTGATGGCGGCGATGCGGAACGTCACCTTCGGCGAGGATGCAACGCTAGGGATAGTTGATGCGCTTGGCCGTGCCGTCCGGGTTCAGCGAGATATACCCGCTGCCGAACTCGCTGGACACGTACACCGAGATCTCCAGTGCCTCCGGATCGGTCGGGTCGCGGGCCGGATCCAGGGTCAGATAGGTGCTCTTGACCTCGTCGGGCTTGATGTTCAGCGTCTCCGGGGCCCCGCGCAGCACCCCGACGATCGCCGGGACGTCGAACTTGCCCAGGTCGATGGCGCGATCGTCGCCGCTCTTCGGGCTGGTCGAGGGGTCGCTCCAGCCGCCGCGATAGGTGTAGCTCAGCGTGCGTCGGCCATCACCCGGATCCGGACGGGTCAGCACCGCGTACTCCGGGTAGATCACCAGGCGGTAGCCGAAGGTGTCGCCGAACTTCTTGCGCATCTGCTCCAGCAGGCCGGTGAGGCCGCCCAGGGAGTGCAGCTGTCGGGGCGGTGCCAGTACCACCGGCGCGATGCCATCCGGTTTGGCACCGGGGTCGGGTGCACTGGTGAACGGCGAACTGGTGGTGTTCCCGAATAAGCCCCAGCCGATCCCGACGCCGAGGCCCACCAGCACCCCGGCGGTCGCCATCCGCAGTGCCCAGGCGGCTCGTGTTTCGGGCCCCCCGAGGCCGGCCGGAGCGCGCAGCGTCGGCAGCTGGACCGGGGCGTTGCTGGTCTGAAGGTCAGCGACCACGGACCGCAGGTCGCCGAGGGTGGCCGCGTTGGTGGCGGTCTTGACCCGCTCGCCGTGTTCGGCCATCGACAGCTGTCCCTCAGCCAGCGCGGTGTCGAGGATCTGGCAAGTGTCGGTGCGGTCGCTGTCTTTGGCCCGCGTGCGGGCTGTCTTGCCGGTTGCCACAGGGTCGATCGTAGAAGTTCTGCGGTCGGTCGCGTATCCGCGCGAAGGCCACCGACGTACTCTGGTCACCGTGCGATTGCAGCGACAGGTGGTGGACTACGCCCTGCGGCGGCGTTCCCTGCTGGCCGAGGTGTACTCGGGTCGCACCGGCGTGACCGAGGTTTGTGACGCCAACCCGTATCTGTTGCGAGCCGCGAAGTTCCACGGCAAGCCCAGTTCGGTGATGTGCCCGATCTGCCGTAAAGAGCAGCTGACCCTGGTGTCGTGGGTGTTCGGCGACCACCTCGGGGCGGTCTCCGGCTCGGCCCGCACCGCCGAGGAGTTGGTTCTGCTGACGACCCGGTTCACCGAGTTCGCCGTACATGTTGTGGAGGTATGCCGGACTTGCAGCTGGAACCATCTGGTCAAGTCATACGTGCTCGGGGCGCCGCGCCCCGCGAAGGGCACCCGGCCGGCGCGCCGTTCGGGCGCGCGCACGGCCAGTGAATAACGGCGAGGGTCAGGACCGCACCGCCGCGCCGACACCGGGCGACGGCGTGTCCAGCGGACCCCGCCACCGCGCCGAGGACCGCGAGGCCATCCGCGAGTCACCGACGCCCCGCCCGCCGATCCGGCCCGACGACCGGGCGCCTGCCATCCTGCCGCCG
>JAHBAP020000427.1 GCA_018500005.2 Mycobacterium sp.
CGGGTGCGGGTGGTCGCCGGCGGCCGCGCGCTGGTGCGGGTGCTGTCCAACCTGGTTGCCAGCGCGATCGCCCACACGCCCGCCGGTGGCACGGTGACGTTGGCGGTGGGCGCCGACCACGAGGGCGCCTGGGCGCGGGTGGACGACACCGGCGTGGGCATCGACGGCGCCGGCTTGCCAAGGGTGTGCGACGTCGCATACCGGGGTTCCAATGACCGGGTGCCCAGGTCGGATTCGTCACTACCCAGCGGATCAGGCCTCGGTCTGGCGATCGCCGCCGGTCTCGTCCGGGCGCACCGGGGCTCGCTGTCGGCCCAGAACCTGGAGCGGGGCGCACGGTTCGAGGTTCGTCTTCCGTTGGCTGCGGGATAGCAGAACTCGACAGCATCGCGACGGGGTGTCGGGACCTCGCGGCACATCATCATCCAGAGACACCGGGCGTTCGTCACGCCCCGACCGGGTATGCGGTCGGCCCGAACCGGGGTACGCCACCGGACTCTGGGTGCACCGCCACCTCACAGAGCGCCGACAGCGCGCTGCGGCCGGCGGTGGGCAACTGCAGAGACCGCAACTGGACGTGGACGACGGTGCGACGGGCGACCGCGATCCGCTTGATCGATGACCACAACGAATCCTCACCGAGGAACGCGGTCGCCGTCGAGGGGCTGCCGTCGCGGTGGTGGTAGGTCAGCCGCAGCGGCTGCACCGGCCGGGTCGCCTCAATCGCGGCCTGGAACAGCGCCGGCCGGAAACCACCATGATCCGGTCCGCAATGAGTGGTCCCCTCCGGGAAGGCCACCACGGTCTGGCCGTCGCGCAGCCGGTCCACCACGGTGTCGACCACCGAGGGAAGCGTTCTGAGGCTGCGCCGTTCGATGGGGATGATGTTGGCCATCCGCGCCGCCCAGCCGACAGCCGGCCAATCGACGAGATCAGCGCGGGCGACGAACGAACCCGGCAAGACCGCACCGATCGCGAACACATCGACCCACGAGACGTGATTGCTGACGACCAGCATGCCCTGCAGGTTGCGGATGGGACCTCCGGAGATGGTCAACCGAATTCCCAAGCACCGCAACACCGCTCGACAGAAGATCTTCTTCGCCTGCGTCCGGCCCGGCATCGGCAGCGCGAGCACTGGCAGGGCAGTCAGAACCAGCACCGTCGTGAGGATCCGTCGCGTTGCGCGAATGGCCGCAAGCGTTCGCGGCCCGGGGTAGCCGAGCAGGGCTTGCACACACTCCTGGGTGCATGAGGTCTTGGGCAGCCAGGGATGCTCGGTCGTCATCAGCGGACGCCCTCCAATGCGCCGCGTTCGCCGGCGGCCGCCGCGGACCGCAGGCGGGACAGGGATCTGCGGGCGGCCCCGCGCTTGTCGAGCCGCGCCGGGAAGTCGCCAACACCGAAATCAGGGTCGTGGGCGGGTTCGCCACAGATCCGGGCGCCCAGTCGCAGGTATCCCCGCATCAGGGCCGGGATCTTCACCCGCGGCGCGGGCTCGATGTCGTCCAGACCACGGCCGTCGAGCAGCACCGGCCGGTAGGGGTGGACGGTGTAGTCCGGTGCCGCGGCGTGGCGGCCGAGGACCACGTCGCGGATCCCACGCAACTCTGAACCCGCTGGGCCCTCGCCGTGAGTCGGAACCGAGACGCAGCCGATCACGAAGTCGTAGCCGCAGCGGTCCAGGTAGGCGAGAATGCCAGTCCACATCATCAGGATCACCGCTCCGTTGCGGTGATCCTGACGCACGACCGCGCGGCCCATCTCCACCATGGACGGCCGTAGCGGGTCGAGGGTTCGGACATCGAATTCCGTTGCGGTATAGAGCCCCCCGGCGGCGATGGCACCGGGGGGAGGCAGCATCCGATAGCAACCGACAAGTTCACCGGAGCGTTCGTCGCGGACGACGAGGTGGTCGCAGTAGGCGTCGAACCGGTCGGCGTCGAGCTGGTCGGCACTGTCGAAGACGAAGCCGGGCTCGGTGGAGAATACGTCGTAGCGAAGCCGCTGTGCGGCGAGAATCTGTTCGGGATCGGTGGTCAGCAACAGGGTGTAGCGGGGGCCGCTGTAGAGGTGGGATTGCTCCGGGGAGATGAGGACTGACGTTGCGCTCACAACTTGCAGGGTTCCCAACCCGTTTGGCGAGAGCGGAACCGAAAGGTGTTGTGTCGATGTACAGACAGTGACAATCGAGTCAAGCCCGCGGGGCCGGACGCTGACGGTCAGCGGAACAACGCGTTAACGAAGTGTTCGACCGGGGTTCCCGCCAGGGCGATGGCCAGTATCCGACCCGACTCCCCCGCCCGCCAGGGCCCTTCGGTGGTGATGCTGCGTCGAATCCCCACCCGGTGGACGACCGTGCGACTGCCCGGGGCATCACTCAGTCGGACAATCCCTTTTACCCGCAACACTCCTGGCGGCAAGTCGTCGAGGAACCGCTCCAGTTGGCCACGGTCGATCGGTCGGTCCACGGTGCGGCTGACGCTGACATAGTCGTGTTCGTGCTCAAGTGGTTGGGCCGGCGGAGGATCGCTGTGGCGCAATCCCATCAGCGCCGCCAACGGAACCCTGCCGTCCCGGGCATGGAGCACCGGGACGGCTGGGGCGGCGAGGGTGAGCCAGTGATCCAGATCGGCAAGCTGCTCGGCTGACACCAGGTCAGTCTTGTTGAGCACCAGCACATCCGCCGCAGCCAACTGCCGGCGGATGGTGCGGCCCACCACCGGATGGCGCTCCCGGCGGCGGACCATCTCGGCGTCCAGGAGCACCACGACGCCATCCAGATCGAAGCCGGGGGTCAGCGCGTGGTGGGCGATCGACGCAGGATCGGCGATGCCACTTGCCTCGATGATGATCTGCTCCGGCGGGTTCGCGCGGTCGCGGACCGACCACAGCGCGGTCATCAGGTCACTGCCGATGGCACAGCAGACGCAGCCGTTGGTCAGCGTGATGGTGTCGCCGTCGGCGGAATCGATCAGATCGCCGTCGATGCCGATCTCGCCGAAATCGTTGACCAGCAGCGCTATCCGGTGACCGGAGGCCTGCCGAAGCGCCTCGTTGAGCAGAGTGGTCTTGCCCGACCCCAGATAGCCGCCGATGACGGTGACCGGGATCGGCCCGGTGCGCCTCACCCGTGCGCAGCCTCGAACACCTTGCCGCCCAGCACGGTTCCCCACACCGCGATGTCGCGGATCGCCATTGGATCGACGTCCAGCGGGGACTGGTCCAGCACCGCGAAGTCGGCGAACTTGCCGGCCTCGATGGATCCGATCTCGTGGTCCATGTGGAGCTGAAACGCCCCGCCGATCGTCGCGGCGTGCAGAGCCTCGTAGGGAGTGAGCTTCTCGTGGTCGCCGAGGACGCGGCCGCTGGGTGTCACCCGGTTGACCGCGCACCACATGGTCATCAGATGCCCGATCGGGGTGACACCGGAGTCGGTGTGGAACGAGAGCGGTACCCGGTTGTCCAACGCGGTCCGGCAGGCCCACATCCCGCGGGTCCGCTCAGGGCCCATCGTCTGCTCGTAGTGCTGATCGCCCCAAAACCAGATGTGGTTGGTGAAGATGTTGGCGCAGATGCCCAACCGGCCCATCTTGCGGTACTGCGCCGCGGTGGTGGTCTGCGAGTGCTGCAGGACGTGACGGTGATCCAGCCAGGCGTCGTGGCGCAGCACCTCCTCGACGGCGTCGACGAAGATCTGCCCGGCCGCGTTGCCGTTGCAGTGACAGTGCACGTTGAGCTTGCGGGCGTGGAAGGCCTTGACCGCCGCCAGCAGGTCCTCCGGAGAGAACATCAGCAGCCCGTGGTCTTCGCCGGTGTAGTAGCCGGGCTCCATCATCACCGCAGTCCAGCCCTGGATGGAGCCGTCGGCCACCAGTTTGATTCCGGGCACCCGCAATTTGTCGCTTTCGATGTCGCGCAGTTTCACTGCGGCCTCGGCGACGGCGTCATAGTCGGCGGCACTGCCTGGCATGGTGGGCAGGTTGTAGAGCACCATCCGAACCGGGAAGGCGGCGTCGTTGACGGTGTCCTGCCAGACCTGCACCGCAGTGGCGTCGATCAGCAGCACGCCGACCAACTCCGTCGACGTCGTCACACCGGCGTTGCGGCACATCGCCGCGTGGATCTGAATCGGCTTGGCTCCCGACGTGGACGCCATCATCTTCTCGAAGGCACCCTTGGCCAGCATCATCGCGGGCGCTTCCTGGAGTTCACCGTCGGGTTGGCCGTCGGGTCCCTTGCCGACCCCCGGGGTCGGGCTGTCGGCGGTGATGCCCTCGGCCTCCAGTAGTGCGGTGTTCACCGTCGCCAGGTGCCCGCTGGCATGGCGGACGAAAATCGGCCGGGTGGCGGAGACCTGGTCCAGTTCGCGCTTGGACAGCCGCGGCAGATCCGGGAAATAGATCGGGTCGAACCCGTTGGCCACCAACGGCTCTCCCGCCGGGAGTGTGGCGTCCTCCTCCTTGAGTCGGGCGATGAGATCCTCGTAGCTGCGGATCGGCTTGGTGAGAGTGCCGTCGGACAGCGGATACGGGAAGTAACCCACATAGGGCGCGAGTTCGCTGGCGCTGTCCATGGTGTGGCCATGCGCCTCGACGAAGCCGGGGATCAGGACGTGGTCGGCAAACCTGTCGTCGACGACCGCCTCACCCCAGCTGTGGCACTCCTCGAGGGTGCCGGCGCAGATGATGCGCCCGTCGCGCACGGCGACCGCCTGGACCTCGGGGTTGGCCGGATTCATCGTGATGACCTTGCGCGCCGTGAAAATGGTGTTCACGGCAAACAAATCTAGGGCAGCATCAGTCGTCGAGGGTGCGGAAGAGCCGTTCGGCCGCGTTGACGTAGTCCTCGATGAATTCCAGCACCACTTCGCGGGCGGGCTTGATCTTGTTCATCAGGCCCACGCCCTGGCCCACCCAGTAGGTCGACAGCGCCTGCGCACCGGGATGCCCGGTCTCGGCGAGCTTGTCGATCCGGCGCAGCGCCGGTTCGGCGATCATCGCCTGCAGCGGCAATGGCAGCGGCTGCCGGCCCTTGGGGTTCGGCGCCCAGGCGTCGGTCCAGTCCGAACGCAGCTGCCGGGACGGCTTTCCGGTGCGGCCCGCCGAGCGCACGGTGTCACGGGATGAGGCGGCCAGCATCTTCTGCTTGGTGTACGGCGCGGTCTCGGCCTCTTCGGTGGTCAGCCAGACCGACCCGGTCCAGGCACCCGCCGCACCCATGGCGACACACGCAGCCATCTGCCGGCCGGTGACGATGCCACCCGCCGCGAGTACCGGAACGTCCTTGCCACCGGGGATTTCGGCGATCGCGTCGAGCACCTCCGGGATGAGCACCAGCGTCGTCACCTCACCACAGTGCCCGCCGGCCTCGGTGCCCTGGACCACTATCAGGTCCACCCCTGCCTGGACCTGCTTGATGGCGTGCTCCTTGGCGCCGACGAGGGCCGCCACCGGGATTCCGCGCTCCTTGCCGGCCTCGATCATGTAGTCCGGTGGCACGCCGAGCGCGTTGGCCATCAGCTTGATCGGGTGGTTGAGGGCAACGTCGAGCAGACCCTTGCCGGTATCGCCGCCGAGCGCGGACGAGCCGACCCGCAGCTCCTCGACCTCGATGTCGTGCGCCTCGAGAAGCTCGTTGATGAATTCGCGGTACTCCGCCGGGATGCGCTCGGCGAGCTGGCCGCGGGTGAGGTTCTCCCCCTTGCCCTCGTACTTGGCCGGGACGATGATGTCCACGCCGTAGGGCTTGCCGTTGACATGCTCATCGATCCAGGTCAGTTCCTGCTCGAGCTGGTCGGGCCGGAAGGCCACCCCGCCGAGCACACCGAACCCGCCGGCGTTGGTCACCGCGGCGACCACGTCGCGGCAGTGACTGAAGGCGAACAGCGGGAATTCGATGTCGAGCCGGTCGCAAATCTCTGTCTTCACGCCTTCCAGTATGGACACGGGCGTGACCAGTCGTCACGGCAGGCCAGCCCACCTCCCTCGCGGCCGAAGCCCGCCCCCGGACCATGGGGCCGGTCTAGACTTCGGCGAACCGCCCACGGAGAGGCCTCCACGATCGAAACTCCGCATGCGAACCCCGGTCGCCACCGCCCCCGGCGGTTGCGACGTGCCGCTTCACCACGCCGCCCCACCCCCGAGACCACGCCGAGCCGCTCAGCCCTCGTGCAGCCGCTATTCGTCCGCGACGGTATCGACCGGCCGCGCGAGATCGCCTCGATGCCAGGGGTTTTCCAGCACTCCGTCGAATCTGCGGTAGGCGCGGCCGCTGAGGCCGCGGAGGCGGGTATCGGGGGCATCATGCTGTTCGGCATCCCCTCGACGAAGGACGAAGCGGGCGCGGAGGCCTCGGATCCGGACGGGATTATGCAGCGGGCACTGCGCGCGGTGGCCGGTGAAGTCGCCGAGACCATAGTCGTGATCGCCGATCTGAATCTCGACGAGTACACCACCCACGGGCACAGCGGTGTGCTCGGCGCCGACGGTGACGTCGACAATGACGCCAGCATCGCCCGATTCGCCGAAGTGGCTGTGGCGCAAGCCGATGCTGGTGCGCAGATGGTCGCACCAAGCGGGATGATGGACGGTCAGGTCGGCGCAATCCGTTCGGCGCTGGACGCCGCAGGGCACCAGCAGGTGGGGATCCTGGCCTACGCGGCCAAATTCGCATCCCATTTCTATGGTCCCTTCCGCGACGCGGTGGAGTCCTCGCTGACCGGGGACCGGCGGACCTACCAGCAGTTTCCGGGCAACCGCAAGGAGTCGATCCGCGAGGTGCTGCTCGACGTCGACGAAGGCGCCGACATCGTGATGGTCAAGCCCGCCCTGCCCTACCTCGACGTGATCGCCGCCGTCGCAGGCACCGTGCAGATAC
>JAHBAP020000363.1 GCA_018500005.2 Mycobacterium sp.
CTTCGGGTATCACCCAGCAGAAGATGTCGCCACTTCGCCACAGGTCCATCTGGTTGACGACACCCAGTTCCGATTCGCACGCCGGATCGACCGCAGGCGGGATTAGGTAGTACAAGGTATTGGGTTCTTGGATTCTGACATCGACACGTACACCGGCAGGTAGTTCGACTCCGATCATGGCCAACGCCGCCGCGGGTTCGCGGGTCAGCAGACTGGCGAATTCGGGATCGCGCCAGGCTCTTTCGGTAAGACCTGTTTCGATGTCATCGGAGGCCACAACCGGATCCCTTCCTGACGCGCGTGCGTGCGTCGCGGTCCAGCGCTTGCCGATGCCCACGCAGCGGCAACAACCACAGCAAGAAGAAGTGTAGGTTCCGTTTTCCATTGGCGAACCGATAGCGCCGAGAGCACCTAGGGCAGATGACGGCGAAGTGTCCCAGCGGGCGACGTAACTCGCCGCCCACTCGCGGCCCCAGTGATCGTCGGGGAGTCGGTGAACTGCGCCGCACCCAGCCAGTCCTGCCAGCCTAACCATCCTCTTGACAAAGTTGACAACAACTTTCGAACCACGCACCGGACGCCATCGACGCCGAAACCAGTTGATTGGTTCGACCGATGGAATCCGGGCGATGATGTGGCGTAGAACTACGGCCATGACTGATCCCGCCCCCGGCCCGGCCAATATCATCGGAATCCCCGACGGCCCGATGCTGCAGAATCTGATGGGCCAGATCAACGGAAGCCCCGGGCCGCGGCAGGTTCCCGGACGCACCATCCCGGTGCCGACTTCGGTCAGCGCCGACCTGCAGACCGCGATCGCCATGCCCTACCGCAACAGCGAATGGCTGCTCGACCCGCCCGATGCCCAGGGCTGGAACGACGCAGTGGCCGAACTGGCCCGCCACTCAACCCCGGCCATCGAACAGGTCATCGACAGACTCGGCGTCAAGGTCGAGGCGACCACGCTCGGCGGGGTCTCGGCGTTCATCGTGACCCCGGAGCAGACACCGGCGCGCAACGCCAACCGCCTGCTGGTCAACACCCATGGTGGCGGCTATCTGTTCAACCCCGGCCGGGCCTCGCTGCTCGAACCGGCCGTCCTCGCCGCCACCTGCGGCATCACCGTCATCGAGGTCGACTATCGGATGCCCCCCGAGCACCCCTTTCCGGCCGCCTCCGACGACGCCCTCGCGGTGTGGAAAGCCGCCCTGGACATGGCGCCGCCGGCCAACATCGGCATCAGCGGCGGCTCAGCTGGCGGCGGCCTGGCGCTGTCGACCGTCCTGCGCGCCAAACAGGAAGGCATCACCGCGCCAGCCGCGGTCGCCGTCCAGACCCCGTGGTGCGACCTGGCCCCCGTCGGGGACTCCCTGAAGGTCCACGAATGGGTCGACAACGTCCTGATCACCTACGACGCCATCGCCGCCCGTGGAGCCGCGCTCTACGCCGGCGGCCACGACATCGCCGACCCGCTGCTGTCCCCGCTGCGCGGCGAACTCGCCGGATTTCCCCCCACCATGCTGGTCTCAGGTACTCGGGATCTGCTGCTCAGCCAGGTCGTACTCATGCACCGCGAACTCCGCAAAGCCCGCGTTCACGCCGAACTGCACTTGGTCGAAGGCGCCTCACACTTCACCTACTTCATCGAACCCCTCGCCGAGGAGTCCCAGGACATCTTCGCCGAAACGGCACGCTTCCTGGACACCCACCTGGGCAGCTGAGGAGCCCCGATCACCGCAGTCCAACAGCCAAATACGAACATCTTTGGCCTAGCCGGGGTGACGGCCGTCAGAACTTGCCTGACGTGCACGGATGAACGGAGCCGCCTAGGGGAATCGAACCCCTGACCTATTCATTACGAGTGAATCGCTCTGCCGACTGAGCTAAGGCGGCGTGGCTCTGCGATGAGCGCTTGCGTGAAGAGCACATCGTCGATGAGCGCTTGCGCAAAGAGCGTCTCGCTGAGCCGAGGGCTGAGTCTACCCCGCACGTGACACCCCACGCCTAATCGACCGACCGCAGCGCCTGCCCGATAGTGGCGACCATGGCATCGACGGCGAACTTCGGTTTGACATTGGTGGCCAGCGCCTCGCGGCAGGCCAGGACCGCCTCAATGCAGCGAAGCAGGCGATCCGCGGACGCGTGCGCGGCCAGTCTGGTGACCTTCTCGGCCATGTCGGGGTGGCTGAGCGTGACCGCCTCCGCGCCGCCGGCCACCACCAGCGCATCGCGGAAATAAGTCGCCAGGTCGATCAAGGAACGGTCCAGGGCGTCGCGCCGTGCGCGGGTCTTGCGGGACTTCTGCCGATCCTCGAGCGCTTTGAGCGCGCCGGCGGACCCACGCAATGAACCGGCTGTCCCCTTCCCGGTGCCACCCGCGCCCAAGGCGATCTGCAGTTCCTCGGTTTCGGCCTCGTTGCGTTCGGCGGTCAGCGTGTCCGCCTCCGATTCAGCGGACTTCACCAACTCTTCGACCGCCGCGTAGGCCCGACTCGGGGTGGCGGCATCGCGGGCCAATCCCAGCGCCCGGGCGCGGCGGTCCCGCGCCTCGGGGTCGGTGGCGAGTCGCCGGGCCCGGCCGACGTGGCCGCCGCTGACCGAGGCCGCCCATCGGGCGTCGTCCTCGCCCAGACCGTCCTGTTCCATCAGCACTCCGGCGATGGCATCGGCGGACGGTGTCATCAACGCGACATGCCGACACCGGGAGCGCAGGGTGATCGCGATGTCCTCGGGGTCCAATGACGGCGCGCACAACAGAATCACCGTCGCCGGGGGCGGTTCTTCGACCACCTTAAGCAGAGCGTTGGCCGCACTCTCAGTAAGCCGGTCGGCATCCTCGATGATGACGATCTGGAATCGGCCTGTCGTCGGCCGCTTGGATGCGGCCAGGACGATGTCGCGTGCTTCGCGAACGCTGATCGACAGACCCTCCGGGATGACCCGGCGAACATCCCCGTGCGTTCCCGCCATCGTTGTGGTGCAGGCACGGCAGTGCCCACACCCCGGCACGCCGTCGGACGTGCACTGCAACGCCGCTGCGAAACACAGTGCGGCCACCGACCGGCCAGATCCGGGCGGCCCGGTGAACAACCAGGCATGGGTCATCGAACCGGTCCCACCCGGGTGATCGGAATCACCCCGCGACCCATGTGCCGCGGCAGTTAACTCCGCGACCACTTCGCTTTGGCCGACAAGCCGTGAGAACACCCCGGACATCGTCGCCAACCTTACTGCGCGGCAAGGACAGAGCCGGGTGGCGCCGACCTTCCAAGGGTCTCCATGTCATGGCTCGGACCGTTACGGTTAGCCGGTGAGTAGCGCACCTGCCCCGCGCGGACGGGTCCCCGACTTCGTCCGCTGGGTATCGCGCACCCCGTGGCTGCTTTTCTCCCTCGGCCTACTCCAGGCCGACATCATCGGCGCGCTTCTGGTGATCAGCTTCCTGCGCTTCGGTCTACCGCCGAGCGACCGGGTCAAACTGCAGGATCTGCCCACCGCCAATCTCATCGTCTTCCTGGCATACGTCTTCATAGCGTTCCTGGTCGGAACGGCGATCAGTTTCACCCTGCTGGTCCCGGTATTCCGCTGGCAGCGCCAGGATGCGCTACTGGCCGACGAAGATCCGGCACTTACCGAGCAGGCCCGCCTGCGCGCCCTACGGATGCCCGGATACCGGTCGCTGATCAGCATCGCGCTGTGGCTGGTCGGGGCATTCGTCTTGATCACCGCTAGCTGGCCGGTCGCCCGGCACGCCGCTCCGGAGTTGGCGGTGGCCACCCTGCTGGGTGCCACAGCCACCGCGATCATCGGCTACCTGCAGTCCGAACGGGTCCTGCGCCCGGTGGCTGTCGCGGCCCTGCGGGGCGGAGTCCCGGAGAGCTTCCGCCGGCCCGGGGTCGTGCTGCGTCTGGTGCTGGCCTGGGTGCTGTCCACCGGAGTTCCGGTGTTGATGATCATCCTTTCCGTGGTGGCGACGCGGCTTTCCCTGCTGGACTCGTCTGCCGACGCGATGCTGACCCCGATCCTGCTGATGGCGTGCGCCGCACTGGTGGTCGGTCTGGCGGGCAACGTGTTGTCGGCCATGGCGATCTCCGATCCGCTGCGACAGCTTCGTTGGGCTCTCGGGGAGGTCCAGCGCGGAAACTACAACGCGCACATGCAGATTTACGACGCCACCGAACTCGGACTGTTGCAGGCCGGCTTCAACGATATGGTCCGCGAACTCAGTGAGCGTCAGCGGATGCGGGATCTGTTCGGCCGCTACGTCGGCGAGGACGTCGCCCGCCGGGCGCTGGAGCGCGGCGCCGAACTGGGTGGCCAGGAGCGCGATGTGGCCGTGCTGTTCATCGACCTGATCGGTTCCACCGAACTGGCCGCCAC
>JAHBAP020000602.1 GCA_018500005.2 Mycobacterium sp.
AGCGTGGTTGAAGCTAATGAATCGCCAGAACGCGCAGGTTCAACAAAAGACGAGGTAGCAGGACGTTTCCCTAGAAACGAACATGTGCGAGCCCCAGATGAGTGGGGATCGGTGTTCCCCGACCCCCGTCTCGTGGCCGCGATCGTTGATCGCATCACCTTCAACGCCCATATCCTCGAGACCGGAACCCAGTCCTACCGGCTGCGTGCCTCAAAGACCGCCACCCGCCGCCGACGCAGTGGGTGAAGTCCCTGATCGGGATTGTTCTAAGGCGATTTCGTCGACAGCGGCACGCACTGTTCGACCGACGCCGATGAGGGTTATTCGGCTTGCGCCTCGGGTACCGGATAGCGCAGTAGGCGCAGTGCGTTGGCGACGACCACCAGGGTTGATCCTTCGTGGGCTACCACAGCCAGGCCGATGCTCAGGCCCAGGATGGTGGCGGGGATGAGTAGCGCGACAACTCCGAGGCTGACCAGAAGGTTTTCTCGGATGATCCTGCGGGTGCGCCGACTCAGTCCCACCGCGAAGGGCAGGGCGTCGAGGTTGTCGGCCATCAGGGCGATGTCGGCGGTTTCCAGGGCAACGTCGGAACCTGCGGCGCCCATGGCGATGCCGACGGTGGCGTTGGCCATGGCGGGGGCGTCGTTGACGCCGTCGCCGACCATGGCCACCTGGTGCTCGCCCTCGCGCAGTCGGCGGATCGCCTCGACCTTATCCTCGGGCAGGAGGTCACCCCAGGCTTCGTCGATGCCGGTCTGGGCGACGATGGCGTCGGCGACTTGCTGGTTGTCACCGGAGATCATGATCAGTCTGCGGATGCCGAGGTCGCGCAGGCTGCGTGCGACCGTGCGGGCCGAATCGCGTGGGGTGTCCATCAGGCCGATCGCGCCGAGGTAGCGAGCACCGCGGCGCACGACCATGATGGTGCGGCCCTGTGATTGCGCGGCCTGGACGTCAGCCATCAACTCGCTGGGCATGGTGGGGCCGCCCACCTCGCTGAACAGTCCGGGCTTGCCGATGTAGACCTCCTCGCCGTCGACGGTGGCCCGCACCCCGCGGCCGTTGAGGGCCTCCAAACCGCTGGCTTTGAGCGGGGTGTCGTTGTTCAGGCGGGTGCGACCATCGCGGGCGACCGCGGCGGCCAGGGGGTGATCGGAGAGTTCCTCGACGGCTACGGCCACTTGCAGAAGCTCAACCTCCGGGATGCCGGGTGTGGCCAAGACGTCGACGATGCGGGGTTGCCCGGTGGTCAGGGTGCCGGTCTTGTCGAAGGCGATCGCGGTGAGGCAGCCGAGGTTCTCCAGTGGGCCGCCGCCCTTGACCAGAACTCCGGCATTGCCCGCCCGCGCGACGGCGGCCAGGACAGCGCTGGGGGTAGCAATCGCCAGGGCGCAGGGGCTTGCTGCGACCAGCACGGCCATCGCCCGGTAAAAGGACTCGGCGAAGGATTCCTGGGTCACCAGTGGCACCAACATCAGCGCTGCGACGAGGGCAAGGATGACGGGCACGAAGATCCGCTCGAATTTCTTGGTGAACCGCTGGGTCGGCGAAACTTGCGTTTCTGCTTCGCTGATGAGTCGCACGACACGGGCCAGGGCGCTGTCCGCCGCCGGCCGGGACACGACGATGTCCAAGGCTCCTTGGCCGTTGACGGTGCCCGCGAACACCCGGTTCTCGCCGGGCAGGCCGTCGAGGTTGGCGGCCGCCGTGTCGCGGTCGGGCACCGGGGATTTGTCGACCGGGACACTCTCCCCGGTGACGGGAGCCTGATCGACGCTGCTGTTGCCGGCAACGACGAACCCGTCGGCGGGGATGCGGGAGTTGGGCCGTACCGCGACGACGTCGCCGACGGCCAGTTCCTCCACTGGCACTTCGACGATCTCCTCGGCGCGGCGGACCAGCGCAGTCTTGGGCGCGATATCGGCCAGCGACTCGATCGCCCGCCTCGCCCGGCCCATCGCGTAGCCCTCCAGCGCGTGACCCAGACCGAACAAGAACAACAGCAACGCGCCTTCGGCGAAGTCCCCCAGAGCGGCGGCACCCAGCGCCGCAACAAGCATGAGGAAGTCGATTTCGAAACGCCCGGCCCGGATCGACTCGAAAGCCTCCCGCGCGGTGAAGTAGCCGCCCGCGATGTAGGCCAAGAGGTAGAACAGGGGCGAGATTGCCTGGGGCACAGCCGGTATGAAGGACAGGCCGAAACCGATCGCCAGGAACGTCCCGCAGACTAGGGCGAAGATCAGTTCGCTTTTATCGCCGAACAGCCCGCCGTGTTCGTGGCCCTCGTCGTGCGGCTCGGCGGCGGGATGCTCTGGCTGCACCCGCAGCCCCAATTCGGCCAGCTTGTCATCGAGGTGGGCCTTGGTGATCTGTTCGCGGTCGAACTCGATGCGCAATGGCCCGTCCGACCAGGCGCGGGCCTCCAGCACGCCAGGCACCTGCTCCAACTCGGTGGTGATGCGCTCGGCACGCCGTGGCCGTTTGAGTCCGCTGACTTGCCAGACGACGTTGCCGTAACGGTCGCTGATCGCCGCACCGGCCCGAAGGGCCAACTCGCGCAGTGTGGTGACGGTTAGCGCATCCCGGTCGTAGTGCAGGCACAGCTGCGTCGGACCGGCCGCTGGGGTGACGATGTGGGCTTCGCCGATACCCGGTGTCCGGGCCAACGCCTCCGACAGTCGGACCAGGCAACCGTCGCCCTCCTCGTGCCCGTCGGGCAACAGTGTCGACAGTTCCAGTTCTAGCTTCGCCATCACCCCACGCTCCTCCGCTTAGCGACGTCGAGGTTCAGGCGTCCCCGTTGAACCGGGTGCGCAACGCTGATCCCGGCGGTCCGTTCCGGATGAACAGTACCGATACCAGCTGCCTGCCAGACCCGGGCGAATCGCTTTAGTGTCCGGACGTGCTCGTGTGTGGATTCTCTATGCGTTCCTTGGCGCACCGATGCACGCTCCCTAGCCTCGACAATGCGATGTCCGCAGTCGATTCGACACAGACTGTGGCCGGGGGCCTGCGTCACGGGTGATTTCGCCGCCCCGGAAAAAGGCCCCGCAGCCTTCTAGATATGCCCCCGTCCCGATGCGAACCGGAAGAGCCGAACCGGTCGCGGCCATCCTTGACGAAGAAGCCCGGCCCGAACCCGATCGTCAGGGTCAGCTGCGAGGCCGGCAGGCCCAGCGCCTCGCCGGTATCAAGCCGGGGGTGATGGTCCCGGCCTGGTGGCGACCGCCGAACGGCACCGGTTTTTCCAGCCCACCACCATCATCGCGCCCGCGCCCGCCACCCCGAAACCACACCCACTTCAGGGCGTCCCGGCGCTGCATCTTGACCAGGAACGCGACCAGGACCATCACCACCGATCTGCCGATCCCGCTGGCCTACGCGCTCATCGGCGGCGTGTGGGCCCTCATCGTCACCTTCGCCGTGGTCGCGGTCGCATGGCGCACTCCGCGCTTCGACCCGGCCAAATCCGAATCTCTTGCCGAAGGCTACTAGCGTGCGGGGTCTGAGTGAAATTCCGCGATGGCGAACGGGATACCAGGCTATTGTCGTTGCACTTTGTTCCACTCATAGACTTCACCGAGCGGGGTCTCGCCCGAGCGCATCGGCGATTAGGGTGACGACAACGACCGATCAGCATCACCGGTGGCGGGGGGAAACCTTTGCAGTCAGGCGAGGCCGACCGCGATCTCAAGTCAACGGTGCGTCGCCCAAGGGCCTGTCTCTTATACACATCTGACGCTG
>JAHBAP020000201.1 GCA_018500005.2 Mycobacterium sp.
CACTCGCCGCATTACGCCCCGGTGACCCAGCCGACCCTGGACACCGGTACCGCTGCACTGGCGTCGGCGGCGCTGGCCTGGCTGGGCTGCTACTGGCGGGCCCCGCCCCCGCCGCGGTGGTGGGCCCCCCCCCCGCCGATTGCGCCCTCACCCCCTTGGAGGGGGTCAGCGCCCCCCCGGGCGGGGGCGAGGCCCGCCAGTATCAACCCAGCCAGGCCAGCGCCGCCGACACCAGTGCAGCGGTACCGGTGTCCAGGGTCGGCTGGGTCACCGGGGCGTAATGCGGCGAGTGGTTGGACGGGATGTCGCTGGCCACCGTGCCGTTGGCGACCGCGGTCGCGAAGACCGCTGGATCGGCCCCACCGAATAACCAGAACGTGTACGGCGCGCCGACCCCGCGGGCGATATCGCTGAAGTCCTCACTGCCCATGATGCGTGGAGCGTCTATCAGTACCTCGGATCCGAGGGCGGCGGTGAACGCCTCGCGCACCCGGGCGGTGACGTCGGCGTCGTTGTCGGTCAGCGGAGCCTGGTCGAAGAACTCGAACTCCGGTTCCCGCGGACAGTTCGCCGCCGCGCACTCGGCGGTCCCGATCCGTTTGATCGCCGCCAGCAGGGCCGTCCGGGTCGCCTCGCTGTAGCTGCGGATGTTGAGCTGCAACTCGGCCCGGTCGGCGATGATGTTGGCCTTGTTGCCGGCGTGCAGGCTGCCTACCGTCACCACGGCCGGTTCGCCCGGCTCGACCTCCCGGGAGACGATGGTCTGCAGCCTCAGCACGATTGCCGCAGCGAGCACCGTGGGATCGATGGTGGTCTGCGGCATCGAGCCGTGCCCGCCCCGGCCGTAGACGGTGATCCGGATGCAATCCGCCGCGGCGAACGCCGGACCGGTGATGGTGGCCAGCTTGCCGGCCGGCAGCGGGACCACATGCTGACCCAGTGCGACGTCCACCGGACCGGTGATCTTCGACAGTCCGTTCTGCACCATCCCCAGCGCCCCGTTGGCGGTCTCCTCGGCCGGCTGGAACGCGGTGATAACCGTTCCGTGCCAATGTTTTTGGCCATCGGCCAGTAGC
This sequence comes from Mycobacterium sp., assembly GCA_018500005.2. Taxonomy (GTDB): domain Bacteria; phylum Actinomycetota; class Actinomycetes; order Mycobacteriales; family Mycobacteriaceae; genus Mycobacterium. The sequence goes on from JAHBAP020000201.1 coordinate 1,077, forward strand.
TGGGCGGCGCCCAGCAGGCAGGTCGTGTGCATATCGTGACCGCAGGCGTGCATCACCGGACCCTGCTTGTCCTCACCGCCCGGGGTGCCCACCGCGGTGCTGGCGTAGGGCAGTCCGGTGTCCTCCTTGACCGGCAACGCGTCCATATCCGCGCGCAGCAGCACCACCGGGCCCGCGCCGTTGCGTAGCACCCCGACCACCCCGGTGCCGCCAACCCCCGTCGTCACTTCGAATCCGGCCTTGCGCAGATGCTCGGCGACCAGACCGGCCGTGCGATGCTCCTGGTGGGACAGCTCAGGATTCCGGTGCAAATCCCGGTAGAGATCCTCCTGCCAGACGCGGACGTCGGCTGCTCCGGCCAAGACCTGTGCGACGGGGGACTCGGCGGTCATCGAGGTTTCTCCTTCGGTCATGCGGGGTAGCGTGAAACTCTATGACGAACATCCCCAGTAGCGAGCAGATGCAGGCATTCAACAAGGGCATCGTCGAGGAGTTCCGAGCCAACAGCGGCAAGGTCGGCGGACAGTTCGACGGCGCCACGCTGCTGCTGCTGACCACCACCGGCCGCAAGTCCGGTCAACCGCGCCTCAATCCGCTGGTGTACTTCGCCGCCGACGACCGCATCATCATCGTCGGCTCCAAGGCCGGCTCCGACACCAATCCGGACTGGGTGCACAATCTGCGGGCTGACCCCCACGCCCACATCGAGATCGGTACCGACGCCTACGACGTCACCGCACACGAACTGCCCGCCGAGGACCGTGACGCGGTGTTCGCGCAGATCGTCGCCGCCGCACCTGGCTTCGGTGAGTACCAGTCCAAGACCAGCCGGGTCATCCCGTTGTTCGAACTGCGCCGGTGACCGACTTCTCGTTCGCCGATCTGCTCAGCGCGGACCTGGCGGGCACCTATCCCCGCACCGTGAGCGCGGGGGAGAGCGTCGATGCGGCCGTCGTCGAGGCGGACCTGGAGCAGGTGACCCGCGACGGGTACGTCATCCTGCCCGATCTGCTGACCGCCGACGAACTCGCCGAGATCCGGGAGGCGTCGGCGCCCCTGCTGGATCGCCACGGCCGCAACCCCTTCGAGGGCCATCTGACCCAGCGGGTCTACAGCGTGCTCAACAAGACGCGGGCCTGCGACCGGCTTGCCGACCATCCGCGGGTGCTGGCACTGCTGGACCGGCTGCTGATGCCGAACTACCTGCTGTCGATGCTGCAGGTGATCAACATCCTGCCCGGTGAGCAGACTCAGATGCTGCACACCGACGATGCCTTCTACCCACTGCCCCGGCCGCGGAAAGCGTTGGGGGCGGCCACGATCTGGGCGATCGACGATTTCACCGGCGACAACGGTGCGACCGATATCGTCCCGGGCAGCCACCTGTGGGGGGACCGCAGGCCCGAGCCGGGGCAGAGTCGTCCGGTTGTGATGCCGGCCGGGTCGTGCGTGTTCTTCCTCGGCACGCTCTGGCACGGCGGCGGCGCCAACCGGTCGGACCGACCGCGCCTGGCCGTCACCGCCCAGTACTGCGAACCGTGGGTGCGCCCGCAGGAGGCCTTCACCCTGTCGACGACTCGGGCGACGGTGCGCGCGGTGTCTGAGGACATCCGTCGAATGCTCGGCTACAGCATTCACCCGCCGTTCATCGGCCAGGTTGACGGCATGCATCCCAAGCGGTTGCTCGAAGACATCTGATCAGTCCCAGTCGCCTCACGCAGCCCGCAAGGGCTTCGAGGTTAGATGCCATCCGCGGCAGTGGCCGCACTGGTACTCCCGGCAGACCGTCCACCCGGACCGCTCGCCGTCCAACTCCGCGATCGCGCGGTGATGGCGCGCCGCCTCGAGGGCGAGTTTGGCGTCCTTGCGTTCGCCCAGCCGCTGCTTGCCGGTCGCCGGGCACGTCGGCCAGTGCTTGCGAGCCCGGCGGCGCCGCCCCTCATACCTCTGCATCGCTTCCCCCCTCGTATTTTCGCGCGGCTAGTCCCTCTAGGCGCAGCAACCATCCCCGTCACAGTCACCGCAGTCATCGCAGCCGTTTCCGTCGCACCCGCAGCCGTCGCCCCGCCAGGCCTGGGTCCGCTCCTGTTCGCGTACCCAGCGCTCATGCTCCTGCTGGACTTTCCCCGAACCGCTGATGCCCCATCGACCGAATGCCATGAAGCCGTTCTACACCTCGGTTCCGACAATTTCGGGCCAGAAAGCCGTCGGCCCCGAAGCCTGGGGGCCTCGGGGCCGACGATCCGTTCTACGTGCTTATGCCAAGCTGGGAATCAGCCACATTCCCGCCTGCGCCGCTGCCGGGCCGCTCCCGGTCACCGCCGCCAGAAGGCCCTCCAGCCACACCGCAGCC
>JAHBAP020000579.1 GCA_018500005.2 Mycobacterium sp.
ACCGGAAGCCGCTTGATGCCGTGGATGAACGCCGACAACAGCATCGACGGCTCCTGCGACACCGCGATGTCGGGAATGCGGTTGCGAAGTTCCTCGAACACCACCGCGATCTCCCTGCGGGCCAGGTTGGCGCCCAGGCAGAAATGTGTTCCGCCGCCGCCGAATCCGACGTGGTGATTGGGTGTGCGGGTGATGTCGAAAAGCCACGGGTTGTCGAACTTGTCCTCGTCGCGGTTGGCCGATCCGTACCACATGGTCACCTTGTCGCCCGCGGAAATCCGGACACCGCCGACCTCGACGTCACGGGTCGCGGTGCGGCGCATGTAGACCACCGGTGAGGCCCACCGAACGATCTCCTCGACCGCGGTCTGGGCGTGTCCGGCGAAGTCGCTCCACCAGATGTCGCGCTGTTCGGGAAAGCGGGTCAGGGCGAGTACTCCGTGGCTGATGGCGTTGCGGGTGGTTTCATTTCCGGCGACGGCCAGCAGGATGAAGAACGAGGCGATTTCAGCGGAGGACAACTTTTCGCCGTCCACCTCGGCTGCGACGAGTGCGGTGGTGAGGTCGTCGCGCGGGTTGGACCGCCGATCTTCGGCCAATGCGGTGGCATACGCCCCGATGGCGATGGCGACCTGCATGAACTCCTCGTAATCGGTGGAGATGTCCGGGTCGCCGAAGCCGAGGATGACGTTGGTCCAGTGGAAGATCTGCTGGTGGTCTTCCTCTGGGATGCCCATCATGTCGCAGATCACTTGCAGGGGCAGTGGACCGGAAAGCTCGGCCACCAGTTCTCCGCGGCCGTCGGGGTGGTTGGCGATCAGGTCCTCGACCAGGCGTCGGGCGCGGGCACGTACCGACTCCTCGGTGCGGGCAACCACTTTCGGGGTGAAGGCGCTGCGCACGATGCCCCGCAGGCGTGCGTGCCGTGGGTCGTCGAGGGCGATCATCGAGCCGAAATACTCGGCCACCTCAGGCTGCTGATCGGCGATGGTGATGTTGGGGTAGGAGCTGAAGATCTCCGGGTGCCGGCTGGCGAAATGGACGTCGTCGAACCTCGTCAGCGCCCAGTGGCCAGGGCCCGCGTCGAACCCCGCGAACTCGATTTCGCGGAAGTATTTTATCGGCGCCTCGCGGCGCAGTGTGGCGAAGGCTCCGTCCCGGACCGCGTCGTCAAGTCCCCAGAACTCGAGGGTTCCGAGGTTGATGTCGGCGAGGGGGACGTGCGGGGGAGGCTGACCATTGAAGTGGGTGGCAATGGCCATGGAGTTCCGTCCCCTCACTTCTTCCTGCTGCCGGGTCTTGTTCCACCATAGAGACGACCGCCTCGGTCAGGCGTCTTCCTCCACGACCTTCTTGATGCGCTCCAGCGTGGTGCGCATATCGCGGACGTTCCGGCGCCCGCGCAGATAGCCGGCGAACATCCAGAACACACGGATGGGCAGCGCGCTGTTGAGCCGGAACGACTCGGTGACGTCGGTACCGTCGCCGCGCGGGGTGAGTTTGTAGTGCCAGTTGTTGATCGCTTGATCCCCGGGGCCCAGCACTGCGAATCCAAATTCCTTTCCGGGGTCGCAGGCCGTTACCCGGCAGGTGGTCCAGTACACCGGGCCGATCTCGTTGCGGCGGACGTGACCGCGGAACTTAGCGCCCAGTGCCGGACCGTCGGCCCCGCCGAGCCATTCGGCCTCGAACACCTCCGGCGAGAATCGGCCGGTGTTACGAACCTCGGCGATCAGGTTCCAGATCCTGTCGGCCGGAGCCGACATGTGCACAGTCACGGAGCCTTCCATGTCGGCAAGTCTATGGCGGCGGGAGGGCGTAGACGTGGTCCGGGGTGATCACCGAGGTGATTGCCGTGGCCAGCACCTCGCTGGGATCCTCGCCCGTCGGTGCGGCGATATCGGTATTGATCATGACCACGAGAGTGATCGAGCGTTCCGGCAGATATACGGCGACGGTCTGATAGCCAGGAACGCTGCCATTGTGCCCGATCCAGCCGCCGACATCGAAAATGCCCATGCCGTAGGCGAACTGGCCGGGCTGATCGGGCGCGATGGTTCGACGCAGCGCCCCATTGGCCAACGCGGGGACCCAGGTCCGCAAATCCTCGAGGGTGGAGATCATCGCACCGGCAGCCCAGGTGATGCTGGAGTTCCAGTCGGTTGCGTCAACAGCGGCCCCGCCAAGGTCGGGGTCGGTGTAGCCCCGCGCATGGGGCCCCGGGAACTGTGCTCCAGTCGGAAAAATGGTGTGGGTGAGGCGGAGTGGATCGAGAACGCTCGCGGTCAGATAGTCCGGCAGGCTTACGCCGCTGATTCTCTCTACGAGCAGGCCGAGCAGGATGTAGTTGGTGTTCGAATACTCGAATCGCATACCGGGGGCGAACTGCGCCGGTTGCTTGAATGCCCAGTCGAGGAGTTCCCGCGGAGGGAAGGATCGCTGTGGATTGGCCATCACCGCTTTGTCGAACCCCTCGACTTTGGTGTAATCGGCCAGCCCGCTACGCATCGTGGCCAATTGGCGCACGGAAATCTTGTCGCCGTTGGGCACGCCGTCGATGTATTTGCCAATCGGCTGATCCAGGCCGATCTTGCCCTCATGGGCAAGCCGACTTACTGCGGTCGCGGTGAAGGTCTTGGTCAAACTGCCGATGCGACTGAAGAAATCTGTCTCCATGGGCGTTCCCGACGTGGTGTCGGCGACTCCGAACGCTCTGACGTATCGGCCCCCGGGCGACCAGATTCCGACCAGCGCCCCAGGGATCTTCGCCACCGTCATCGCACTGCTGATGGCCGCGTCGAGCCGCGCGTTTCGGTCGTTGAGATCGGCGGTGCAGCCGCTTGCTAGCAAGCCTGTCGCGATCACACCGGCGAGTAGGCGCTTGATCGTCATCCTCCTTGAGCCCTCAGATCCAGGCGTAGCGTTCCTGTGCATGGGTATAACACTGCCGCCGGCGAGGGTCGATCGCCGGATAGCCGCCGGGACCGAGAAGGTGTGGGATCTGCTCACCGACCTTGACCAGTGGCCGCAGTGGGGTCCATCAGTGCGGCGGGCCGAACTGCGCGACGGTGGCACGGTTTTGACTGCGGGGGCGCGGGGCACGGTGTGGACCACCGCTGGGGTGGCGCTGCCGTTCGCCGTCACCGACTTCGTCCCCGGGCGCCGCTGGGATTGGTCGGTGGCGGGCGTGGCGGCGACCGGCCATGAGGTGGCTGCGATCCCCGGCGGATGCCGGGTCCGGTTCACCGTCCCGAGGTGGGCATACTTTTACCTGCCGGTGTGCTCGATCGCGCTCGCCCGAATCGAAAGACTGGTTGGTCAGCGGCAGTAGGACCGCGTCGCGGCGTCGAGTGCCTGTCGGTAGAGCGGGTCGAGGTTGCGATCCTTCGCCACCGACGACTTCGCAATGTCCAGTCGCGCAGCGCAATCCGGTGACTGCAGGACCGCCCACTGCTCGGCGATTTCCCCGACCATCCGATCGTTGAGGCCGTCGATCAGCGAGCGCGACGATGCCAGATCCGGAGCCCAGACCGGGGCCGCCGACGGGTTGAGCTTCCACCAGGAGAACCTGCTGTACTGGACCGCCTCAGTAGCATCGATCTGGTCGGCGAATACTTCAGAAACGAATTCGCCTGGCAGCCCGGACGATTCGGCGTTGACTGCCACGGCTGCCAGAACCTGCTCCACCCGCGCCGGATCATTGATCGGTCCGCCACGCAGCCATTTGCTTGCAGCTACCGGATCCGCGGTCAGCAACCGCTGGGTCGCGGCATCCACAAGTTCGTAGAGCGGTTCATCGCCGGCCGCCTGCGCTTGGACGGCACCGGTCAGTGCCGCGAGGGCAGCCACCACCGCGGCGAGGGCGCGAATCCCGGTCAGCCGACCGGTCCCTTGGCCAGCAGGACGGGGACGGTTCGCGGATTGCCGAACCGATCGATCCAGGTCAACATGACAGTGTTACCCGGCCTGCGCTGATCCATGATGTTGGACAGATCGGCCGCGGTGTTGATGGGGAGGCCGTCGAGTGCGGTGATGACGTCACCGGGCCGTAGGCCGGCCTGGCCGGCCGGGGTGTCGGGCAACACCTGTCGCACGACCGCGCCGGGCGGTCCGCCGAACGGCGGGGCATCGGCGATACCCACGCCGATGAAGGCGGTGTCGCCCAAGTGCACCGACGGCGAGGGAGCTCCGGCACGGATCTGGTTGGCGATGGCCATCGCACGGTCGATCGGGATGGCGAAGCCCTCGGAACCGGAAACCCCGCCCATGTGATAGTTCAGGGTCGCCGCCACCGTGACCCCGACAACCTGTCCGGCGCTGTTGACCAGGGGGCCGCCCGAGTCACCCGGACGAATCTCGGCCGCGACCCGGATCAGGTCGAACAGTTCGCGCGTCCCCCCACCGGACTCGTCGGACGCCCGCACCGAGGCTCCCAGCTGGGTGATGGTCCCCGGTGCGTAGCTCGGTGCGCCGCCGGTGCCGTTGGAGTTGCCGATCGCGGCGATCGACTCACCGACTGCCAGTCGCGAGGAGGTTCCGACGTTGGCCGGTGGCAGGCCATTGGCACCGCGCAGTCGGATGACCGCGATATCGCTGGCCCGGTCGAAGCCGAGGACATCGACCCCGTAGGTCTGGCTGTTGGCCAGGCTGACGGCGGTGATCTCGGTGGCGCCCTCGATGACGTGGTTGTTGGTCAACACGTCGCCGTTGGGGTCCAGCACGATTCCCGCCCCGGCGCCGGCCGCACCCTGATAGCCCAGAGTGGTGTTGATGTCGACCAGCCCGGGCACGACCTGGCCGAGCAGCGCCGACTGATCCAGTGGTGTGGCCGGCGCCGGCGGGGGAAGAGGTTCGGCAGTTGCTGGTGCGACGGTGATGCCGGCGAACACTGTCAATGCGGCCACAACCCCGGCTATCCGGCGGGTGCGACGGCGCTGGGGCCGTGGATAGGTCAAATCCATACGACAACTGTGCCTGAAAAGTCGGTAAAAGGGCAGTTCGCCTCGTCATTGACCGGGCCGGATTGTTTCCCGCGCCCGGTTTGCGGGCACCGCTGAGGGGCGAGAGGCACTTACTCGCACGGCGTCCGGGCTCCGTCGGGTAATTCGGCCTACCGCGGGAGAGATTCCTCACAGCGCTCGGCACGGGGGCGGCCGGTGATGGAAACGGACACGGGCCCGTGCGTCGGTAGCATCGGCGGGCGATGGACCGCACATGGCTCCGGTCCCGGCCGGGCAGGCTTCTGCTCGCCGGGAGCCTGCTGACCGCGCTGATACTCGGCGTGATCGTCGTCGTCGTGCATCGTGTCTCGTCGCCCCGCCCGGCCTCCGTAGTCGTGACCGCCGCACTGTCTGATGAGCAATCCCGCCAACAGGTTCTCGAACCCGCCCGACATTTCGTGGGTGCGGGCAGGATGCGCTCGGTCAACGCCGGTTATCTGCTGTCCTCGTGCGCGAGCGAGGAGCAACCGCCGTACCAGGGCCTGGTCTATCTGAACTTCGACGTTCCCGCCGTCGCCCAGACTCGGGCCTATTTCGCTGAAATCGCCAACGCGATGGTCGCCCGTGGATGGCGGGAGGGGCTTCCTCCCGGTCGGCATCCCGGTGGACGGACCATGGTCAAGGACGGGATGTACGCGGTCTACTACCGCGACCCCGACCTCCCCGGCCGCGGCGTGCTCAAGCTCTACGGAGAGTGCCGCAATGTCACCGACCATCGCCAGGACACCACCGGTTTCGTCGACGTCTCCGGTGAGGTTGGGGGCTGAAAGAAGGGACTTTGGTCCCCGGCGCGGCGGGCCTTCTACCCGTGTCTGCTACGACGGGTCACAGATACACTTCAACCATGGCTTATGTGATCACCACTGAATGTGTCGACGTCAAACACAAGGCTTGTGCCGCCGAGTGCCCGGTCGACTGCATCTACGAGGGCGACCGCACCATGTACATCAACCCGGAAGAGTGCGTCGACTGCGGTGCTTGCCGGCTGTTGTGCGAGGTTGACGCCATCTTCCACGAGGACGATCTGCCGGAGAGCGAGCAGAAGTTCCGCGCCGACAATGCGGCGTTTTTCACCGAGATCCTGCCGGGCAGGGATGCGCCGCTGGGCGCGCCCGGTAGCGCGAGTGACCTCGGCCCGGTCGGGGTGGACACCCCCATGGTGGCCGGTCTTCCCGCCAAGTAATCCGGCGGGTTGGTCCCGTCTGATTCTTCCTAGGTGGCCGGCGGCGCGTCGACGGCGAACTCGGTGAACGCGGCATAAGCCCGCGCGCCGTAGATCGTGGCCGGCCCGCCGTTCATCAGGATCGCGACCCCGATCGCCTCGGCCGCTTCCTTGGCCGTCGCACCAGCCTTCGCCGCGCCGCGGGCATGAGATGCGATGCACCCGTCGCAGCCGTGTACCACGCCGATCGCCATCGCCATCAGTTCCTTGACCTTGGTGGACAGTGCACCCTCGGCCAACGCGGCGTTACTGAGGTCGTTGAAGCCCTTGTAGACGTCAGGGATGTCCTGACGTAGCGCTCGGTGCTGGGTACTGAGGTCTTTCAGAACGTCGTGGTAATGCCCGTGGTCGGTCATGCGATGACTCTATTACGGCGTTTCAGTGCCGCGGACAGCGGTACAGACTGGACCGCGAAACGCCGCCAGCATCTAGACTGCACTTTGCTGCAGCCGCGACTGGAGCAACGACCAGGACAGGGAGTCGCAGGAAGACATGGCCAAAGCACTTCGACGGGCACTCGCCGCTGCGGGGATCGCGGTTGTCGCGATGACAGCCACAGCCCCAACCAGCCTGGCCGGAATCGCCCCGTCGGCGTCCGCCGCCACGGTGGCCTCGGTGCAGCCGATCAATGGCCAGACCGTCGGTGTCGCGCATCCGATCATCGTGACGTTCACCGGGCCGGTGTCTGACCGTGCCGCCGCCGAGCGCTCAATCCAGGTCACCTCGCCGGCCGCGGTGCGCGGCATCTACGAGTGGCGCACTGACAGCACCGTGGCATTCACGCCGGAGCACTACTGGCCGGCCCACTCCCAGATCACCCTGATGGCCGGGGGAGAGAAACGAAGTTTCGGCACCGGGTCCACCGTGCTCGGGGTCGGGAGCGTGTCCAACCACACCTTCACGGTCAGCATCGACGGTGTGATCATGCGGCAGATGCCGGCCTCGTTCGGCAAGCCTAAGTTCGCGACACCCATCGGCTCGTTCAGCGTGCTGGAGAAATACAAGTCCATCGTGATGGACTCTCGCACCATCGGCATCCCGCTCACCGACCCGGAGGGCTACAAGCTGACCGTGGCCGATGCGGTCCGGATCACCTGGGGCGGGGTCTATGTTCACTCCGCGCCCTGGTCGGTGGGCTCGCAGGGTTACGCGAACGTCAGCCACGGTTGCATCAACCTCAGCCCCGACAACGCGCTGTGGTACTTCAACCAGGTCGGTATCGGCGACCCGGTCACGATCAACTGGTAGTTACTTCGGGTAGGTGGCGTGGAAGTCGATCACGACTTCGTCGGCGACCTTCATCGAACCCATGAACAACGAGATCAGTTTCACCCCGAAGTCGGTTTGAGTGATCCGAACCTGGGTCGCCAGCTTCCAGGTGTCGCCGGTCTGCTCCACATTCAGATCGACGACCTGGGGCCGCGAAGTGCCGTGGATTTCCACCGTGCCGGTCATCCGATAGCCGGAGCCGGTTTTGGCTATCTCGTCGGAGCTGAACCGGATCTGGGGAAACTTCTTGGCGTCCAAGGACTTCAGGGCGTTGTTCCTGGCGATGCCCTTCTCCGGTCCGCCCAGTGGGGTTACCCCGCCCTCACCTTTGATCACTTCCAGGGAATCGACGTCGACGGCCAACTCGGCGTGGGTCGGGACCCCGCCCTTCCAGTCCAACGAGGCTCGCCAGGATTGCATGGCCATGGTGAGTCGGTGGCCCATCTTGGCGGCCCGCCCGGTCACTCCGGTCAGCAGAAGCAGGTCGCCGTTATCGGCGGACAATGACCAGTTCGCGTCGTTCATCAGGTCGATTGGGTCGGGGTCAGGGTGACCGTCGTGGTACTGACCGTCGGGGGCGGAGTATTCGCCGGGGTGCCTGCCGGCGTCGTGGCCGGAGCGGTCGAGGGGGCCGGTGCGGCCGAAGTCGCGGGAGCCGCTGAAGTCGTTGGAGCTGTAGTTGTGGGAGCTGAAG
>JAHBAP020000284.1 GCA_018500005.2 Mycobacterium sp.
CCCCCCCCCCGCCGCAGATCCTGCCGTCACCGCCAACGCCACCGCCACCGCCGACCGGTTCGCCGGCTGCAGTCGCAGCACGTCGCCCTCGGCGATCCGCCCGGCCGTCGCCACCGTCCCGTACACCCCCAAACACCGGTTGGCATGGGCAGCAACGGTTCTGGTGATCTGCAGGTCGCGCGCCAGGCCCGGCTGGTCGTGGGTGGGCATGACGCACCGGATCGTCGGGATCATCGGCGCCAGCGCGGCGCCCGGCGCGTGCAGGACGCCGCCGCACCAGTTCAACTCGGGCTGAGCGGTCGCGGCCGGGGAGTCGATCAGAAGAGTCGGCCGGAACCGGCGGACGTCGAACTGAGATCCGGGGGCCAATGCGGCCATGGCGGCCAGCGCCTGCTCGGTCATCAGGTGCACCGGGTAGGCGTCGACATAACTGCCGACCGGAGTGGCGTACCGGCTGATCTCAGCGAGCTTTTTCACCGGGAACATCGACAGGTCCGGTAATGGCTCGTCGGGGCCAAGGCCGAAGATCGTGCGCAGATCGGATTGGGTGGCCATCGCGGCGCGATAGGAGTCACGGTCGGCGATCGGCGGCAGCGGCCGCAGTTCGACAGCGCGGTCGAGGTAGTCCGAGAGCACCGCGTGCACCGACGGGTCGGAACTGGACACCTCCCGGCCGTCGGGGAAACCGACGATCACCTCGGGTGCATGACCGGGCCCGGCCTGCGGCGTCGGTTCGGCGGCGTAGCGGGCGGTGCACCACAGCAGAGCGGGCAGGCGTTTGGCGCTGGTGGTGGCGTCGGACTCGAGGTCGCGCACCGCCCAGGTCCGGTCGGCGTGCAGGCCCAACTCGCCGAAGCGGCCGGCGGAGATCCGTTCCCCGGCCATCGATTTCACCGGATACCGCCAGATCGACGTGACGCGGCCGGCTTCGATCATCCTTCGAGCCTAATCAGCGCCGCCCGAATCATGCACCACCATGTGATATCCGTTTCGACCCCCAGTTCCGCCGGCGTCGCGCGATCGGCATAACCGCCCGGCGTCCACCGGTGCAGCGCACTTTTCCAGATCAGCCGGAAGTCGCCATCGCCCTCGGGGCCCGCCTGTGTGCGCCTTTGCGGGCGGCATCGAGCAGGCGGTCGAGATCCCCGACGCCGTTGACACCCGACGTCACACCCGGGCGGCCAGCGCCACCGCCTCGTCGAGGAAGCCCATCCCGCAACCCGAACCACCCGTTTTGGCCCTCCCAAACCCCTGATGGGACGATGGTGCCCATGTATGACCAAGCGACCGGTTGGGACACCAGTACCGACACCGCGGGCTACCGTATCGACCCGGTATTGGCCCGTAGTTGGCTTCTGGTCAACGGCGCCCAGTACGACAAGTTCGCCCCGGCCTCCCGGTCGAAGGCCGACATCGTGGTCCTCGATATCGAGGACGCCGTCGCCCCCAAGGGCAAGGCGGCCGCCCGCGAGAATGTGGTGCGTTGGCTCGCCGATGGCAAGAACGACTGGGTTCGCGTGAACGGGTTCGGCACCCAGTTCTGGGAAGACGACCTGGCCATGCTGTCCAAGACCACCGCCGGCGGGGTGATGCTGGCTATGGTCGAGTCCGTCGACCATGTCACCGAGACCGCCAAGCGGCTACCCGACATCCCGATCGTCGCGTTGGTCGAGACCGCCCGCGGCCTGGAGCGCATCACCGAGATCGCCGCCGCCAAGGGCACCTTCCGACTGGCCTTCGGTATCGGCGACTTCCGCCGCGACACCGGCTTCGGAGAAAACCCCACCACCTTGGCCTACGCCCGATCCCGGTTCACCATCGCCGCCAAGGCTGCGCATCTTCCCGGCGCGATCGACGGACCCACCGTGGGCTCCAGTGCACTCAAGCTCAGCGAGGCCACCGCGGTCTCGGCGGAGTTCGGGATGACCGGCAAGATCTGTCTCACACCGGACCAGTGCCCGACGGTCAACGAAGGTCTGGCGCCTTCGCAGGAGGAGATCACCTGGGCGCAGGAGTTCTTCGCCGAATACGAGCGCGACGGCGGCGAGATCCGAAACGGTTCGGACCTTCCGCGTATCGCGCGCGCCACGAAGATCCTCAACCTCGCCCGCGCCTACGGGATCCAGGTGTCCGAGTTCGACGACCAAGCCGTCCACGTTGCCGCACCGTCCGACACCTACCACTACTGACAGAGCGACCGGCGATCAAGGTCGCAAGGCAGACCTAACCGCTCAGTGCCAGCTGATCCTCGGTGTGGAACTGCTCCTCGAGGGTTTCCGGCGAGGCGTCGCGGTCGATCAGTCGTAGATCGGCGCCGCGGGCCGACTCGATGGCGCCCAGTCGGCGGGTCAGTTTGTCCGCCGCGTAGGCGGCCATCTCCTCCGGGTCGATGTTGAACGGCGGGTTGTCGCCGAAGTCCTCCGAGCCGGCCGCAACAGTGCCCATCGCCAGCGGCATCAACTCGGTCATCCGATCGGTGACCACCTGCCACATGGCGTCGTCGGCGGCGACGTGGCGGCGGCAGGTGAAGGTTCCCCAGGCCATGTGGCGACGCTCGTCGTCGCCGATGTGCTTGATGATCTTCTGCATGCCGGGCAGGATGCCGCGGCTGCTGCAGACCTTGCCCCAGCCGTAGTAGCCGGTCAGCGCCAAACAGCCCTCGACGACGTGGTTGTAGGTGACCGACGCCCGGACCTGGTTGGTGGGGCCGGGATCGTTTTCCAGGGCATGGAGGCTATCGGGCAGTTCGCGGGTGAAGATCTGGGTATAGGGCTCGTTGTACTCGACGTACTCGTGGAGGTCCTCGCTGACGCCCACCGCGTCGAACCAAAGCCGGAACGCCAGGGCGTGCTTGGCCTCCTCATAGACGAATTGCGTCAGGTACATCTCGTCGGCGAAGCGGCCCTCGGTGGCCATCGCGGCGACGAACGGCTGCAGGTCCTGGGTCACCGACTCCTCGCCGGCCAGGAATTGAGCGGCCAGCCTCTTGGTGTAGAAACGCTCGTCGTCGCTCATCGCGGCGAAGTCTTTCGCATCCTGACCGAAGTCGATGTCACCAGGGTTCCACTGCTTGGCATTGCCCTTGAGGAACAGCCGCATCGGGAACGAATCCCGGTTCAGGCCGCCCGCACCGAGGGAGGCATAGCCGCTTCGTTTGCCGTGTTCGATGCTTCGTGTCATGAAAGGCTCCCTTGCCGACCGACTCTTGGCCTCCGCTTACCCCGCTTTAGGCCAGCATAGACACGGTTTTTGGGTATATCTGCCGACAACGGGAACTACAGTCAGGCAGCTATGACGGCGTGGCCGAATTCGGTGCATTCCGGCGGGGAGTTGCGCAGGCTCAGCCGCAGGTACAGCACGGTCGGCGTCGATATCGCGCCCGAACGCCTGCGCGAGATCGCCGACGGCGCCCCGGCCACCGAAGGCGAGTGGGTCGACGTCACCTTCGCGATGGTGGCGACCAACCTGCAGATCGACGCGCGCCGGATCAAACGGGGCCGCGCCCGCCGCCGTCTGGTGCACTGGGGCATCGTCGCCGGGGCGGTCGTGGTGGCCCTCAACGTGCTGCTGTGCCTGGGTCTGTTGTTCTTCGTGATGACCCAGCACGCATCCCCGTATTAGCCGGTGACGTGCTCGTCGGCCACGCTCAGTGCCGAGTCCAGGACGGCGAGCCCCTCGGCGATCTCGGCGTCGGTGACATTGCACGGCGGGCAGGCGTGGATGCGGTTGAAGTTGGCGAACGGCAGCATGCCGCCCGACTTGCACGCCGCCACAACGGCATTCATCGCGGGACTGGTGCCGCCGTAGGGTGCCAGCGGTTCGCGAGTGGTGGGATTGGCGACGAGTTCGATGGCCCAGAACACGCCCAGGCCGCGCACCTCGCCGACTGAGGGATGCTTGGCGGCCAACTCTCGCAGGCCCGGCCCGAGCACCTGCTCGCCGATGCGGGCGGCGTTGGCGATCATGCCCTCGTCCTCCATGGCGTTGATGGTCGCCACGGCCGCCGCGCAAGCCAGCGGATGCCCGGAGTAGGTCAGTCCGCCGGGGTAGGCGCGGTCCGCGAAGGTGGTGAAGATGGCGTCGTTGATCGCCACGCCGCCGAGGGGCACATAGCCGGAGGTGACGCCCTTGGCGAAGGTCATCAGGTCGGGCACGACATCGAAATTCTGGATGGCGAACCACTTGCCGGTGCGGCCGAACCCGGCCATCACCTCATCGGCGATCATCACGATGCCATGCCGGTTGCAGATCTCCCGCACGCCTTCCATGTAGCCCGGCGGCGGCACCATGATGCCGGCGGTCCCCGGAACGGACTCGAGGATGATCGCGGCGATGGTCGTCGGGCCCTCATGGGCGACCAGGCGCTCGAGGTACTCCAAGGCGCGCTCGGATTCCTGCTGCTCGTTCTCGGCATAGAACGACGAGCGGTACAGGAAGGGTCCGTTGAAGTGCACGACGCCTGCGGCGCCGTAGTCACTGGGGTAGCGGCGCGGGTCCCCAGTGAGGTTGATGGCAGTGTCCGTGCCGCCGTGGTAGGAGCGGTAGCGGGAGAGCACCTTGCGCCGCCCGGTGTGCAGGCGGGCCATCCGCACCGCGTGCTCGACGGCGTCGGCGCCGGCATTGGTGAAGAACACGTGGTTCAGATCGCCGGGAGCGCGGTCGGCGATGAGCCGGGCCGCCTCGGAACGGGCTGCGTTGACGTGCTGCGGGGCGATCGTGCACAGCTTGGCCGCCTGCTCGGCGATCGCGGCGACGACCTTGGGGTGCTGGTGACCGATGTTGGTGAAGACCAACTGTCCGGAGTAGTCCAGCAGTTTGTTGCCCTCACCGTCCCAGACGTAGGCGCCGTCGGCGGCGACGATCGTCATCGGGTTGATCTGCGCCTGCGCCGACCAGGAGTGGAAAACGTGCTGGCGGTCGAGTTCGTAGGCGCGGCGGCCCTCCGCGATCGCGGCCTGGATGTCCTGCCCGCTCGGCAGGGCCGTTTCGGTGGTGGTCATGGGCCCGAAGTTTAGCCGGACTCCACTACCCCTGACTTCGGTGCGCTGGCGTGCGCCTGCCGCTCGTTGGCGCACCGAAATCGCGAGGCGGGACCGGGCAACCGTCCGGTGACGGTTGGATGCCGACACGACACCGTTGCGTCACGGTTCGGCAACTCGCCCTGCGGCTATTCGACCAGGGCTAGTGGTGCGCAATCCCTTGTTGTAGAAGTGGTTGTAGTGACTGATGTGAAAGGGCAACAGTGCCGGAAATCCCGGACGAATGCCCAGAGAGGTGGAGTGGACATGAAGCGCATAGGTGCGGTCCAGCAGACGTTGGTCGGCCTGGTGCTGGTGATCCTGACGGCACTGGGACTGACCATGGGAGCCGGTACGGCCTCGGCCGCCCCGGTGACGCGGGAACAGGCCGTCCAGCTCGTCATCGCGCGGGGCCTGGCCCAGCGCGGGGTTCCCTACTCATGGGCGGGGGGCGGCATCGATGGACCCAGCTTGGGCAAGGGTGAAGGCGCGGAGATCGTCGGTTTCGACTCCTCGGGCCTGATTCAGTACGTCTACGCCGGCGTCAACGCCAAGCTGCCGCGCTCCTCCGGTGCGATGTACAACGTCGGCCAGAAGGTCACGCCGGCCCAGGCGCTGCCCGGTGACCTGATCTTCTACGGCCCCGAGGGCACCACGACCGTGACCATGTTCCTGGGTAACAATCAGATGCTCGAGGTCGGCGACGTCGTGACGGTGTCGCCGGTGCGAACCACCGACATGGCGCCGTACCTGGTTCGCATCATCGCCTGACAACAGCTCTATCCAGCCGGCGCTGATTGGCCCCGGGCCCGCTAGGCGCAGTCGGTGCAGATCGACTCGCTGTTGCGGCCCCGGGCCAGTCGGCTTCGGTGGTGGACCAGAAAACAACTCCTGCAAGTGAATTCATCGTGCTGCTTGGGCAGCACCCGGACGATGAACTCCTCATCGGAAAGATCGGCCCCCGGCAGTACATAGGACTCGGCGACGTCGGGCTCATCGACGTCGATGACGCCCGTGGAAGCATCGCTGCGGCGCGCGGCCAGTTCATCGAGCGACTCGTCGGCGTCAACCGGCGCGCGACGGGGTGCGTCGTAGTCAACGGTCATGATTCGTGCCTTTCGGGTTCGATCGCCCGTCCGTGCGGACCGGGCCGAATGCGGCTCATATTCCCCATACCCCCGCCGGGCTAAACACCCGACCTTTCGGTTAGGTCAAATTCCGCCGTTCAGGTCACATTCGCCAGAGCGATTCCTGGGCCACGCTGGCCACCCGCATGCCCGAGCGGTCGTGAATCGAGCCGAAGGCCAGGCCGCGGGCATCTCGGTGACTCACCCCGAGCGCGTCGTAGCAGTGCCATTGGTGCGGGTCGACCGGACGGTGAATCCACAGCGCGTGATCCAGGCTGGCCGCGCCGCCCGGGCCGGGCTCCTCGTGGCCGGGCGGACGGGCGGTGGACACCAGTCCCAGATCGGAGATGAACGTCAACGCGCACGCCCGCAGCACCGGGTCATCCTCGATCGGTTCGCGGGACCGGAACCAGAACGGCTGAATCGGCCACTCGCGTGGCTCACCGCGGGCCACCCGGGCCTCGAAATAGTCGCTCCAGCGCTCCGGGGGAGTGACGACCGTCGTCGCCTCCCTGAAGGGCAGTCGCGCTGCGGCGGGTTGCTGCCAGTCCAGCGTCTCCTCCGGCCGGTGAAACGACGCAAGCATCTCGAAGATCGGCACTTCGTTCTGGGCGGCGGTCACCCGGCGGGTGTTGAACGAGCGTCCGTCGCGGGTGGTCTCGACGGTGTACTCGACGTCGACCCCGACCCGACCGCCCTTGATGAAATAGGCGTGCAACGACTGCGGCAGCCGGTCGGGATCCACCGTTGCTGCGGCGGCTGCCAACGCCTGCGCGGCGATCAACCCCCCGAACAGCCGCGGCCCGGCTCCCAAGGCGTTGGATGTGCGGAACGTGTCGCCACTGCCGTCGAGGCGAACCAGACGTGCGATCCAGCTCGGCGACATGGGGCTCACGATAACGCCGGCCCCTACACTCACCGTCATGGAGCAGGGCGGCCGGCATCGCTTCGAGGCGCCGAAGGGTCTGCTCAACATCGAAGACTGTGTGGACCCTCGGGGCGAAATCGAGCTACCTCCGGGGACGACGCTGGTTTCGCTGATCGACCGCAACGTCGCCAACGTCGGCGCGACGGTGGCCTACCGGTTCCTGGACTTCTCTCGCGCTGAGGATCAGGCGGTCGAGATCACCTGGGCCCAGTTGGACGTCCGGATGCGCGCGATCGCCGCCGGCATCCAGCAGTCGGCCTCCCGCGGCGACCGGGTGGCGATCCTGGTTCCGCAGAGCCTGGATTACGTCGCCGCGTTCTTCGCGGTGCTCAAGGCGGGTCGTATCGCGGTTCCGCTCTTCGCCCCGGAGTTGCCGGGCCACGCCGAACGTCTCGAGGTCGCGCTGGGGGATTCGGACCCGGCACTGCTGCTGACCACCCGGGGCGCACTCGATGCCGTTGAGGGCTTTCTGGGCCGGCTTGCCGGACCGCCACCCCCGGTGCTCGTGATCGACGAGATCGACGATTCGGCGGCCGCCGACTACATCCCGGTCACCATAGACATGGACGACGTCTCTCACCTGCAATACAGCTCGGGCGCGACCCGCGCCCCGGTCGGCATCGAAATCACCCATCGGGCCTTCGTCACGAACCTGACTCAGATGATCCTGTCTATCGACCTGCTGAACCGAAACACCCATGGCGTCAGTTGGTTACCGCTCTACCACGATATGGGTCTGTCGATGATCGGCTTCCCCGCGACCTACGGCGGGCATTCCACCCTGATGGCGCCAACCGCGTTCGTCCGTCGGCCGCAGCGATGGATCCGTGCGCTGTCGGATGCATCGGCGCAGGGCCGGGTGGTCACCGCTGCTCCGAACTTCGCCTACGAGTGGGCTGCCCAGCGCGGCCGGCCCGGAGCGGACGAGGGCGACGAGATCAACCTCGCCAATGTGGTGGCGATCATCGGATCCGAGCCGGTGAGTATGGCCGCGATCGACGCCTTCAACGAGGCGTTCGGCCCGCACGGCCTGCCGGCCACCGCGATGAAGCCGTCCTACGGCATCGCCGAGGCGACCTTGTTCATCGCCAACATCGCCCCGGACGCCGTCGCGGCGGCCACCTACTTCGACGGCGATCTGTTGGCCGAGGGGCGTGCTGTAGTGGTCGCCCCCGAGGTGCCCAACGCCGTCGCCCATGTGTCCTGCGGGGTGGTGGCGCGCAGTCTGCGCGCACTGGTCGTGGACCCGGACACCCGCGAGGAACTCGTCGACGGTTCGGTGGGGGAGTTCTGGCTGAACGGCGACAACGTCGGACGCGGTTACTGGCGCCGCCCGGAGGAGACCCGGGAGACCTTCGATGCGCACCTGGCCTCCCGACTGCCGTTCGGCAGCCGTGCCGACGGGGTCCCGGCCGACGCCCGCTGGCTTCGGACCGGTGATCTGGGCATGTTCCACGACGGCGAGTTGTTCGTCACCGGCCGCATCGTCGAGCTGCTGGCGCTGGAGGGCCGCAACTACTACCCCCAGGAGATCGAGGCCACGGCGACGGACGCCTCCGCACTGATCCGCCGCGGCTATGCGGCGGCGTTCAGCGTTCCCGACGGCGACGGGGAGAGACTGGTGATCGTCGCCGAAAGGGCCACCGGGACAGGCCGGTCCGACCCAGCGCCGGCACTCGAGGCAATCCTGGCTGCGGTGTCGAGGCGGCACGGAATCACGCCGACGGATATCCGATTCATTCCGGCCGGATCGATCCCGCGCACCACCAGCGGAAAACTCGCCCGCCGGGCATGCCGCGCGCAGTCCATCGATGGATCCCTGAAAGGCTGAGACCCGATGTTCCCCAATCTGATTCGGGTGTACCGCCGTACCGGTGCCGACGTCCCGTTCGGCAGTCCGCTGGCGTCGCACGGCACCGAGATGGAGGGCTGGTTCTGGCGGATCTCCGATGAGGACAGCGGACAGGTTCTCATTGCGCTGTGCAGCGTCAACCGTCACCCGGCCGGTGATTGGTCGACCACGGCGGTCGGGGTGCATCCGGGCCGAGTGGTCCGCTCAGCGGCCTTGTCCGGTGCCCGCGCCGAGGACAGCCCGTTCCGCGTGACCGCCGGAGACGAAGCGGGGAGGTTCACCGTCGGCGCCGACCGGGTACGTTTCGAACTCGGCGATTTGAATTTGCACATGGAGTTTCGCGACCGGGTGCTGTGGCCCAAGGCGTTCGGCGGGGGTGGGGTTTTCTCGGCGATCCCGTTCCTCAACCAGTACTGGCATCCCTACTACCTGGGCGGACGGGCCAGTGGCACGGTGGAGTACGCGGGGCGGAGTTGGACCTTCGACAACGCCAAGCTTTACGCGGAACGTAACTGGGGCAAGGGTTTCCCGCTGCGGTGGTGGTGGGGTCAGGCACACGACTTCGGGGACGCCGACGTGTGCGTGGCATTCTCCGGTGGGCTTCTGTCGCTCGGGCCGATCGCCCGTGACGTCAACGGAGTCGTCGTCCGATTGGGCACCAAGGTGATCCGGATGACGCCGCCCCTGCTGGTCCGCTCGCAGGTGGGGGATGACCGATGGCTCATCCGGGGCCGATCCCGCCGCTACGAGATCGAACTCGACGGCGACGGCACCCACCTGCCCCCGCACGTGCTGCCGGTGCCATTGCCTGCCGAACGTCGCAACATCGACACCGACTTCGAACACCTCGGCGGCAGACTGCGCTGCACCGTCCGGGAGAACGGCCGACTGCTGTTCGACGGCACCTCGGAACTGGCTGCCCTGGAGGTCGGCACCCGGCCGGAATAGCGGTCAGGCGGATACGTTGGGTCGGCGAAGTCTCTTGTCGACCGCCACGATCAGGCTGACCACGATCGCCACCCCCAACACCCGTAACCAGGCGCCCAGCCCGATCGGCGCGGTGCCGAACAGTGTGTTCATGAACGGTAGATAGGTGATGGCCAACTGGGCGATCGCCTGGAACGTCACACCCAGGATGATCCAGCGATTCGTGAAAAGCCCTATTCGCCAAGCCGATTGGGTCAGCGACCGGCAGCTGAACAGGTAGAACGCCTCAACGACGACGAAGAGGTGCAACGCTGGGGGACGGGCCTCCGGAAGGGCGGCGCCGTTGCGCGGGTCCCACGAGAACAACCACCACGAACATGCCACCATCATGGCGGAGACAAGCACGACCCGAAACATCAGCGCCCGGGTCAACAGCGGCTCGGCCGGATTGCGCGGTGGCCGGTTCATGATGCCGGCCTCCTTCGGCTCGAAGGCGAGCATCAGTCCGAGGGCGACGGCGGTGGTCATGTTGATCCAGAGGATCTGGGTGGGCAGGATCGGCAGCGCTGTACCCAGCGCGATGGCAACGAGAATGACCAGACCTTCGCCGAGGTTGGTGGGCAGTGTCCAGGTGATGAATTTGATGAGGTTGTCGAACACCCCCCGGCCCTCTTCGACGGCCGCCTCGATGGTGGCGAAGTCGTCGTCGGTGAGCACCATGTCGGAGGCGTCCTTGGCCACCTCGGTGCCGCTGAGGCCCATCGCCACCCCGATGTTGGCCTGCTGCAGGGCCGGCGCGTCGTTGACGCCGTCACCGGTCATCGCCACCACGTGCCCACGGTCCTGGAGGGCCTTGACCAGTCGCAGTTTCTGCTCGGGAGAGACCCGGGCGAACACGTTGGCCCGTTCGACTGCCGAGGGCAGTTCGTCATCCCCGAGTTCGGCAAGTTCGGCTCCGGTGAGAACGCGGGCTGCGTGATCTCCCGGGCCGAGCACGCCCACCTTGGCGGCGATTGAGGCCGCAGTGCCTGCGTGGTCACCGGTGATCATCTTGACGGCGATTCCGGCATCGTGGCATGCCGCCACCGCCTTGGTGGCGGCCTCACGGGGCGGGTCGAGCATGGCCTGCAGACCGGTCAGAGTGAGGCCGCCCAGCGAATCCGCCTCAAACGCAGACGTTTCGGTGGTCGTGCGCATCGCTGTCGCGAGCACCCGCAGTCCCCGACTGCTGAGCGCGTCGGCGGCGCGCAGGGCCGCACCGCGGTCAAGTGGATGCGAGCTTCCATCGCCGCCCATTTGAGCCGAACACCGCTCCAGGACCTTCTCGACGCCGCCTTTGAGCAGCACGACGAACTCCCCGTCTGATTCGGAGTCGGGCCCACGGTGCAGCGTTGCCATGAATTGGCGCTCGGAACTGAACGGAATGGACTCTATCCGCGGTGTGGTCTCGGTGAGGTGAGCGTGGTCCAGACCGGCTTTCGCTGCTACCACGATCATGGCGCCCTCGGTGGGATCGCCGACGACATCCCAGTGGCCGTCCTGCTGTGAGAGCGCCGCGTCGTTGCACAGGGCCGCGGCCAGCAGCGACCAGCGCAGCGCGGGGTTGTCGTCGACCACGACCGGCGCATCGTCGGTCAGCAGTGCACCCTCCGGGGAGTAGCCGGTGCCGGTCACATCCACCAGCCCGACGGGTGTCCAGATGGATTGAACGGTCATCTCGTTGCGGGTCAGTGTTCCGGTCTTATCGGTGCAGATCACCGTGGTGCCGCCGAGGGTCTCCACAGCCGGTAGCCGGCGGATCACAGCACGCCGCTTCGCCATTCGGGAAACCCCGATGGCCAGCGTGATGGTGACCGCCGCCGGCAATCCCTCCGGGATGGCGCCGACGGCCAGTGCGACTGCGGCGGTGAACGTTTCGACGGCATCCTGCCGGCGAAGCAGACCGGCCACGAACGTTGCCGCGGCCAAGCCGAGAATCGCAATCGTGAGGATCTTGCTGAACCCGGCGAGTTTGTTGGTCAGCGGGGTCGCCAACGACTCAGCTCCGCCGACGAGGCGGTGAATGGCGCCGAGTTCGGTGTCCGCGCCGGTGGCGACGACAATCCCGGCCGCGCTGCCGGAGGTCACGAGTGTCCCCGAGTACGTCATGTTGGTGCGGTCGGCGACCACAGCGCCGTCGGCGAGCACCGTTTCGGTTTTGTGCACTGGTACCGATTCCCCGGTCAGTGCGGATTCGTTGACGGCCAGTTCCGCGTCGCGCACCAGGCGCATATCGGCGGGCACTTTGTCACCGGCTTCCAACAGCACCAGGTCACCGGGAACCAGGGCCTCGGAGGCGACCAGCTGCTGGTCCCCGCCGCGCACGACCTTGGCCTCGGTGTGCACCATCGAGCGCAGTCCTTCCAGCGCCGCCTCGGCTTTGGATTCCTGAATGAACCCGACCACCGCGTTGACGATCACCACACCGAAAATCACTGCAGAGTCAACGAATTCACGCATTGCGCCGGTGACGACGCCTGCGGCGATGAGCACGTAGATCAGGGGATTGTGCAACTGCCGGAGGATGCGTTTGACCAGACTGCTGCCGCCGGCCTCCGGTAGGGAGTTGAGACCGAACCTCGTCAACCTCGCGGCGGCCTCGGCTGCTGAGAGGCCGCCGTGCGGGTCTGACTCCAGCAGCAGGACCGCCTCGTGAGCGGGCAGGGCGTGGGTGTCGAACGCGATGGCGCCCACGACTACAGCCGGATCGTTCCGGCGGCCAACATTTCGACGGCCACCAACGCGCCGGTCACGATGATGCCGAAGAGGGCAAGCTCGGCCGGGGCGAAGATGCGCAGTCCGCGCTCCCCGCGGGCCCGCGCGTAGAGCAACGTGGCCGGGGCATAGAGCAGGCAGGACAGCAACAGGTGTTTGGGGCCTGCGGCATAGACCAGAAACGCCGTGTAGACCAGGGCCAGCACCGCGACGACCTTGTCGGTGCGAAGCGAGCGGTCCTCGGGGCCATAGGTTTCGCGCCTTATCGTCAACTTGAGCGCGTATCCGGCGGCGAGCAGATAGGGGATCACCGCGAGTGCCGCGGTGAGGTCGAGGATGAAATCCAGTGCGTTGGAGACGAACAGCAGCAGGATCAGCAATCCCTGGACGTACAGGCTGACCATGGTCAGTGCCGCCGACGGAGTGCCCTTGGCATTGACCTTGGTCAGGAATTCAGGCATGTCCCCGGTGGTCGCCGGCACGTAGAGAACCTCGCATGCCATCAGCGTCCAGGCCAGATACTGTCTCTTATACACATCT
>JAHBAP020000002.1 GCA_018500005.2 Mycobacterium sp.
CAGCGATACCTCGGGCAGGTCGAGACCCTCGCGAAGCAGGTTGATACCGACCAGGACGTCGTAGTCGCCCAGCCGCAGTTGGCGCAGCAACTCCACCCGGCGCAGGGTGTCGACCTCGGAGTGCAGGTAGCGCACCCGGATACCCATTTCAAGGAGGTAGTCGGTGAGATCCTCGGCCATTTTCTTGGTCAGCGTGGTGACCAGGACGCGCTCGTCGCGTTCGGCGCGGATGCGGATCTCCCCGATGAGGTCGTCGATCTGTCCCTTGGTGGGTTTGACCACGACCTGTGGGTCGACCAGCCCGGTCGGGCGGATCACCTGCTCGACGACCTCCCCGCCGGTCTGGGCCAACTCATAAGGCCCCGGAGTCGCTGAGAGGTACACCGTCTGACCCACCCGCTGGCTGAACTCCTCCCAGGTCAGCGGCCGATTGTCGACGGCGGAAGGCAGCCGGAACCCGTGCTCCACGAGGTTGCGTTTACGGGACATATCGCCCTCGAACATGCCGCCGATCTGCGGGACGGTGACATGCGACTCGTCGATGACGAGCAGAAAATCCTCCGGGAAATAGTCCAGCAGGGTGGCCGGAGCAGACCCGGCCGGGCGGCCGTCGATATGCCGCGAGTAGTTCTCGATGCCGGAGCAAAACCCGACCTGGCGCATCATCTCGATGTCGTAGTTGGTGCGCATCCGCAGTCGCTGAGCCTCCAGCAACTTGCCCTTGTTCTCCAGGTCGGCCAGCCGATCGGCGAGTTCGGCCTCGATGCCCGAGATGGCCTGCGCCATTCGCTCGGGGCCGGCAACGTAGTGGGTGGCCGGGAAGATCCGCAGCGAGTCCACCTTTCGGACCACGTCACCGGTGAGCGGATGCAGGTAGTACAGCGCCTCGATCTCGTCGCCGAAATACTCGATGCGCACGGCGAGTTCCTCGTAGGACGGGATGATCTCGACGGTGTCGCCGCGGACCCGGAAGGTTCCACGGGTGAACGACATGTCATTGCGGTCGTACTGGACGTCGACGAGAAGTCGCAGCAGTCCGTCTCTGGGGACTTCGCTTCCGACCTGCAACTCCACCGAACGGTCCAGGTAGGACTGCGGGGTGCCGAGACCGTAGATGCACGACACCGAGGCGACCACCACCACGTCGCGCCGCGACAACAGCGCGGAGGTGGCCGAGTGCCGCAGCCGCTCGACATCGTCGTTGATGGAACTGTCCTTCTCGATATAGGTGTCGGTCTGGGCGATGTACGCCTCGGGCTGGTAGTAGTCGTAGTAGGAGACGAAGTATTCGACGGCGTTGTGCGGCAACATCTCCCGGAGTTCGTTGGCGAGCTGGGCGGCGAGTGTCTTGTTGGGAGCCATCACCAGCGCGGGACGCTGCAACCGTTCGATCAGCCAGGCGGTCGTCGCGGATTTGCCGGTGCCGGTGGCGCCGAGCAGAACCACCTCGCGCTCGCCCGCCCGGACCCGGCGTTCCAACTCGTCGATCGCCGCGGGCTGGTCCCCGGCGGGCTGGTACGGGCTGACCACCTCGAACCGGGCGCCGGAACGGACGACATCTTCCACTGCCCGGTATTCGGACTGGGCGACCACGTCTTTGGTCGTGGGGGGACGTTCAGTGGCGAAGGCCATGAGCCCACATTAGATGCGCACCCCGACAGCAATAGCGGGCGAGGACGGATTACCAGGCGCATTAATGCGGGATGAACGGGCCGTGAACTCCGATCTTGCCGATCCCGGTGTATCGGCGGCCCCGCGTTCATAGGCTTCCACCGTGGAAGTGAATACGGTGGGGCCCGCGGTGGCGGCCACCCTGACGAAGCGGATCAAGGAGGACTTCCGCCTCTTCCCGACGCTGCGGGGCTACCGGCGTCGCTGGCTGGGCCGCGACCTGGTGGCCGGCGTGACCTTCGGTGCGGTGACGATGCCGGGGCAGCTCGCCACCGCCCATCTGGCCGGCATGCCGCCGATCACCGGACTCTACGGATTCGTCGTCGCCACCATCGTCGCGGCGGCGATCTCCACCAACCGCCATCTGGCCATGGGTGTGGACAGCACCGTCGCCCCGATCCTGGCAGCGGGCCTGGCCGCCCTCGGCGCAGTGGCCGAGAGCGAGCGCTACATCGGACTGGCGCTGGTGACCGCCTTCCTGGTGGGCATCTTCACGCTCACCATCGGAGTCGGCAGGCTGGGCTGGGTGGGCGACTTCCTGTCCCGGCCGGTGATGATCGGGTTCTTCGGGGGAATCGCGGTCATCATCATCATCAACCAACTTCCGGGAGTCCTCGGCATCCCCGAGACACACGGCCGCACGATCAGCAAGATCATCCAGCTGATCAAGCACCTGCCGGAGACCAATCACGCGTCGGCGATCCTGGGATTCGCCTCGCTGGCGTTGCTGCTGGGGATCGCCAGGATCAACCGTCGGATCCCCGGCGCGCTGATCGTCCTGGTCCTCTCGACGCTGTCGATGTTCGTCTTCCACCTCAAAGACCGCGGGGTCACCGTTCTGGGACCACTCGACCGCGGGCTGCCCTCGATCCAGCTGCCGCCGTTCTCGCTGGACTCCATCGAGGCGGTGGGCACCACCGCGCTGGTCGTCGGGATCTTCTGCCTGGCTCAAACGGCGGCCACCACCCGTTCGGCCTCAAACCTCGGCGGCTTCGACACCGATATCAACGCCGACTTCCGGGCCCTGGGGATAGCCAACATCGCCTCGAGCCTGGTCGGATCGTTCACCATCAACGCCAGCCCGCCGTCGACCACGATCATCGCGGAATCCCGCGCCCGCAGCCAGTTGGCGTCGCTGATCGCGTCGGCCCTGGCCGTCGTCGTATTGTTCTTCAGCCAGATCATCGAAGACCTGCCGATGGCGACGCTCTCGGCGGTTCTGATCTATATCGCGATCAAGATCTTCCGCGTCGACCAGATGCGGGCCACCAAACACTACAGCTGGAAAGCGTTCGCGCTGATGCTGATCTCCCTGATCGGCACAGTGTTGCTGGGCATCGTCTACGGCGTGCTGTTCGCGGTGCTCATCTCCTTCATCTACCAGGCCTCCCGCACCGCGCGTCCGGAACTGCTGCGGCTGGGCCGTTCGCCGCAGGGCACCTGGCTGACGTTGACCGACGAACGGGCCGCCCCAGTCCCAGGGGTCGCGGCGTTCGCCCTCAACGGCCCGCTGTGGTTCGGCAACGCAAGTTGGTTCCGCATGCAACTCATCGACGTCCTGCCGGAGACCGGGGAAAGCCCGGACGGCGAGGACGTGTCCGACGACGAGGACCAGGTGGACTTGCTCGTGCTCGACGCCCGGCGCATCGACGACATCGACTTCACCGGCTTCGAGGCACTTTCCGACGTTGCCGAGGTCGCCGCACTGCGGGACGTGCCGTTCCTGGTAGTGGTGCAGGAAGGCAGAACTCAGAAGGCATTCCACCAGGGCGGATTCTCCGAACTGCTGGGCCGGTCACGGTTCTTCGACACGATCCCGCTGGCAATCGCGGCCTACCCGAACCTTCGGGCGAACCGGCAGAACCGACCGGCCGGACCCGATACCGACTACGAGCCGAAGTCCGGCTTCGATACCGGATTCGACAGCGTCCCCTGAACGCCATCCACCCGCCCAAGCACGAGACGTTCGACCTTGTCGAACGCACGAACACCGATCCCAAGGGGATCGTCCGGACCGTCGACGAATACCGGCTGCAACCCTGGGGTTTGTATATGGCCCGGCCTACTCCCGGCCGGCTGCAGTTCCACTACCTGGAATCCTGGCTGCTGCCGTCACTGGGTTTGCGGGCGAGTGTCTTTCACTTCAACCCCGGCCACGAGCGCGATCAGGACTATTACCTGGATGTGGCGGCCATTCATCCGGGCAGCCGGCGGTGGACGACCGAGGACCACTATCTCGATCTCGTGGTCCGTACCGGTCGAGACGTCGAACTGGTGGATCTCGATGAACTCCTGGTGGCGCACCGCCACGGTCTGATGGACTCCGGCACCGCGCACCAGGCACTCCGGTCCGCGATCGCCGCCGTCGACGGTCTGGCGTCCCACGGCCACGACCTCAATGCCTGGCTGGCCGCCGCCGGCATGGAGCTGAGCTGGCGATAGTGCTGGCTGTACGCGTATCCTCGTGCCCCGTGGCTGGACGAGGGGTAACGGCAGGTGCCGCGTTGGCGCTGATGACACTGGTGTGTCCGGGAGCCGCCGCCGCCGACGATGACCCGCCCACGCCGCCGCCGACCGAGCCGGTCGGGGTGACCGAGCCGGCGCCAGCGACGGACCCCGCACAAGAGACCCAGCCGGCGCAGCTCACCGAGCCGGCCCAGCAGCACAATGTGACCTACCGGGCCCGGATCGACGGCCTGGCCCGCGGCGCGCTGATCACCTACCGGATCAACGACGCCCAGGTGAACAGTGCCGACCCGACGATGCTGCCCGGCCGCACGTTCGAAACGACCGCGGTCCTGACCGACCCCAGAGAAGCGGGCATGCGGATCTCGATCCAATGGCCCTATTCGGCCAATCTGCACTGCGAGATTCTGGTCGACGACCAGACCGTCGTGCAGGCCGATCAGTTCATCAGCCCGCGGGTCACCCCGGCCCGCGACGACCCGGACTACGGTGCGATGAACTGCGGAGCGCCTCTGAGCAACGCCATGGGTGCCCCGGCCAGCACGCTGCCCCTGCCACCGGTGACACCGGACCCCGCCGGGGATCCCGCCGGCGCACCGCCCCTGGACTCGGTCGGCCCGGTGCCGGCCGCCGATCTCGGAGCGCCGGTCAACTGACCGGTTTGGGCGCCCAATCCACGCTCTCGGCCCATTGCCAGGCCCGCGGGTAGGCGTCGGCGAGCCACCGAACCACCGTTTGGTGTCGTTTGACCTCGCCATAGTCGGCGCGCACCGCCGGGTTGGCGGTCAGCCAGTCCACGAAAAGCAGCGCGAATCGCTGGTTGGGCGCACCGTCGACCCGTAGGTGAACATGGGTCGGGCGTCCCGGGTCGGCGGAGGCGTGAAAACGCTTGGGCCACAGGCTGTCCGAACCGTCGAAGGAACGGTCGGCGGTAATGGAGCCGACCAGCGGATAGCCGGCATTGCGCAGGTCCTCGACGAGTTCGTCGGCAGTCTCCAACGACGAGACGCTCACCTGGATGTCGATGATGTCGCGACCATCCATGCCCGGCACCGCGGTGGAGCCGATGTGGTCGACGCGCACCGCCCGGTGCCCGCAGGTGGTCTTCAATCGCGCCACGATCCGGGCAGCCCCGGCCGCCCAACTCGGATCGGCCGGGACGATGTCGTGCGGGTCGGCCGCCGGACGGCCGGTGGCGAGGTTGTGGGCGAACGGCAGGATCCGCTGGTGCCACAGCCCGCGGGCCTGCTCGATGAGGTGCGCCTCGGCTCCCGAGTTGTCCAGCCAGACGTCGGCGACGGCGCGACGTTGTTCCTCGGTCGCCTGGGCGGCGATCCGGGCTCGGGCGTCCGCCTCGTCCATACCGCGCTGCTCGATCAGCCGCCGAAGTCGGAGGTCGGCGTCGGCGTGCACCACGACGACCATCGGGAACAGCGGCGCCATCCCCGATTCGACGAGCAGTGGGATGTCCTCGACGACCACGTCGTCCTGGGACACACTGGCCACGATCTCGGCGCGCCGCCGGGCCACCAGGGGGTGGACGATGGAGTTGAGCCTGACCCGCTGCTGATCGTCGACGAACGCCTTGGCGGCCAGCGCGGGGCGGTTCAGCGCCCCGTCCGCCAGCAGGATGTCGGCCCCGAAATGATCGACCAGGGCGGCGAGACCCTCGGTGCCGGGCTGGACCACCTCACGGGCGATGACGTCCCCGTCCACGATGATTCCGCCGAGGTCGGCGAAAGCCCTTGACACGGTGGACTTTCCGGCA
Source organism: Mycobacterium sp. (assembly GCA_018500005.2). Classification (GTDB taxonomy): domain Bacteria; phylum Actinomycetota; class Actinomycetes; order Mycobacteriales; family Mycobacteriaceae; genus Mycobacterium. The sequence continues at coordinate 5,906 of JAHBAP020000002.1, forward strand.
CCGATCCCGCCGGTCAGACCGATACGCAGCATGATCCTCCCTGGTCCTGATTATCTGCAGCGCACTATCTGCAGCAAAAAAGGCCGCGCAGGGAACGGCTAGCCATTCCCTGCGCGGCCTTTGAGTTTCGATCGTTACGCGTTACCGGCGAGCTTCTCGCGCAGTGCGGCGAGCTGGGCGTCGCTGGCCAGCGAGCCGCCGGACTCCTCGGCACCCGGCGAGCTCGACGAGGTGGTCCCGGACGGGCGCTCCTCGGCGGCAGCAGCATCGGCAGCGGCGAACTTCTCCATCTGCGTGGTGTGCATCTTGTGCCGGCGCTCGGCCTCGGCGTAGCGGGCCTCCCACTCGGTGCGCTGCTTGTCGAAGCCCTCGAGCCACTCGTTGGTCTCGGCGTCGAAGCCCTCCGGGAAGATGTAATTGCCGGCCTCGTCGTAGCTGTCGGCCATCCCGTACTTCGACGGGTCGAACTCCTCGGTGTAGTCCTCGTTGGCCTGCTTGAGGCTCAGCGAGATCCGACGGCGCTCCAGGTCGATGTCGATGACCTTGACCATGGCGTCGTCGCCCACACCGACAACCTGGTCGGGAACCTCGACGTGACGCTCGGAAAGCTCGGAGATGTGCACCAGACCCTCGATGCCCTCCTCCACACGGACGAAGGCGCCGAACGGAACCAGCTTGGTGACCTTGCCCGGCACGATCTGGCCGATGGCGTGGGTGCGGGCGAAGTGCCGCCACGGATCTTCCTGGGTTGCCTTGAGCGACAACGAGACCCGCTCGCGGTCCATATCGACGTCAAGCACCTCGACGGTGACCTCGTCGCCGACCTGGACGACCTCGCTCGGGTGGCCGATGTGCTTCCAGGACAACTCGGAGACGTGCACCAGGCCGTCGACACCGCCGAGATCGACGAAGGCGCCGAAGTTGACGATCGAGGAGACGACGCCCTTGCGGACCGCACCCTTGACGAGCTGGTTCAAGAACTCGCTACGAACCTCGGACTGCGTCTGCTCGAGCCAGGCCCGGCGGGACAGAACGACGTTGTTGCGGTTCTTGTCCAGCTCGATGATCTTGGCCTCGATCTCCTTGCCGATGTACGGCTGCAGATCGCGGACGCGACGCATCTCGACCAGCGAGGCCGGCAGGAAGCCGCGCAGGCCGATGTCGAGGATCAGGCCGCCCTTGACGACCTCGATGACGGTGCCCTTGACGGCCTCGTCGCGCTCCTTGAGTTCCTCGATGGTGCCCCAGGCACGCTCGTACTGGGCGCGCTTCTTGGACAGGATCAGGCGGCCTTCCTTGTCCTCCTTGGTGAGGACGAGGGCTTCGATCGCATCGCCGACGGAAACGACCTCATTGGGGTCGACGTCGTGCTTGATGGAGAGCTCACGGGAAGGGATGACGCCTTCGGTCTTGTAGCCGATGTCGAGCAGGACCTCGTCCCGGTCCACCTTGACGATGGTCCCCTCGACGATGTCGCCATCGTTGAAGTACTTGATGGTCTTGTCGATAGCGGCGAGGAAGTCCTCGGCAGTGCCAATGTCGTTGATGGCTACTTGCGGCGAGGTGATGGTGGGACTTGACATATGTTGGGTTGCTCCGGACAGGGTTAATCGAAGGGACAGGGTTTTTAACGGTTTGTACCCGCAGACGTGCGCGCGAGAACCTGATCAGCGTACTCGACAAGGCACAACCCGGCCAAACCAGGCGTTCCCCACAGCTACTCTCCTGGGGTGTTGTATGCCACATTGCCGCCCTATCCGCGGCCCGTCCGCAAAGTCGGAGCGCCCCTGGCGGCGATCATCGGCCTGGGCACGATCGCCGCGCTGATCCTGATCCTGGTCACCGCGGTCGACCCGGCCGGAGCAGCACTGGGCTTCACTCTGGCGACCATCGCGATGGTCTTCGTGGTGGCGTGCTACCTGTGGCTGGACCGTTGGGAACCGGAGCCGCCCAGGCTGCTGATCATGGCGTTCCTGTGGGGGGCGTCGGTGGCGGTGCTGTTGTCGGTGTTGTTGGAGCAGATGGTCGAGGCGACGTTCGGCACCGGCACCGACAAACCCAGCTTCATGACGGTGGCGGTCGGCGCGCCGGTGGTCGAGGAGGCTGCCAAGGGCCTGTTTCTGCTGCTGATGATGACCGGGCCGCGCCGCCACGAACTCAACACCCTGACCGACTGTCTGGTCTACGCCGGCCTGACCGCGTTGGGTTTCGCCTGGGTGGAGAACATCTTCTACATCGCGAGCGCCGAGACGGTGCCGGAATCGCTCGCCGTGGCCGCGATGCGTCTGGTTATCTCCCCGTTCGCCCATCCGCTGTTCACCACGATGACGGGGATCGGGGTGTACTACGCGCTGAAGCAGCGCAGCGCGCCGGCCAAGGTGGGTTACATACTGCTTGGCTACCTGGGCGCGGTGGTGATGCACGGATTGTGGAACGGGTCGGCGCTGTTCGGCTTCAAGACCTATCTGGGCGTCTACATGCTGTGGATGATGCCGGTGTTCGTCCTGGCCATCGTCCTGGCGGTGGCCAGTCGCCGCCGAGAGCAGCACATCATCGCCGGAAAGCTGCCCGGGATGATCTCCGGCGGGCTGCTAACCTCGGCCGAAGCGACCTGGATGCATTCGCTGCAGTCCCGCAAGACGGCGGTCCGGGCGGCAGCCCAGTTCGGCGGCCGGCCGGCCGCATCGGCGGTGAAACGGTTCATCACCCAGGTGGTGGAACTGGCCTACGTGCGCGACCGGATCGACCGCGGTTTCGGCGATCCCCGGGTGTTGGCTCTGCAGAACGAAGAGGCTTACGGGGTGATGGCGGCCCGGGCGGCGGCGGCGCCGGCACTGCAGCGGCTTTCGGTGTACCGAGCGCCCGCCTAGCCCGACTAGTGCGCCGCCGCGTCCCAACTCGGGCCGTAGCCCACCGACACCTCCAGGGGCACGTCGAGCGGGTACGCGCCGCCCATCCGCTCGCGCACTAGGGCTTCGACGGCGTCGCGCTCCCCCGGCGCCACCTCGAGCAGCAACTCGTCATGCACCTGCAGCAGCAGCCGCGACGACAGCCCGGCCGCCCGTAGCGCGGTGTCCACCCCGATCATGGCGACCTTGATGATGTCGGCGGCGCTGCCCTGGATCGGCGCGTTGAGCGCCGCCCGTTCGGCGGCCTCACGGAGTTGGCGGTTGCTGCTGTCCAACTCCGGGAGGTAGCGACGCCGGCCGAGCACGGTGGAGGTGTAGCCGTCCTTGCGGGCCTGCTCGACGACGGCGAGTAGATAGTCGCGCACCCCGCCGAAGCGGGCGAAGTACGCATCCATCTGCTCTTTGGCCTCTTCGGTGGAGATCTTCAACTGGGCGGCCAGCCCGTAGGCGCTCAGCCCGTAGGCAAGGCCGTAGGACATGGCCTTGACCCGCCGACGCAGGTCGGCGGTCACCTCCTCGATCGGCACCCCGAACGCCCTGGATCCGACGAACGAGTGCAGGTCTTCACCGGTGTTGAACGCCTCGATGAGGCCTTCGTCGCGGGACAGGTGGGCCATGATGCGCATCTCGATCTGGCTGTAGTCGGCCGTCATCAACTCGGAGAAGCCCGATCCGACACAGAAGGCGTCCCGGATCCGACGCCCCGCCTCGGTGCGAACCGGGATGTTCTGCAGGTTCGGTTCGGTGGAAGAAAGTCGGCCGGTCGCCGCGATCGTCTGGTTGAACGTGGTGTGGATGCGGCCGTCGGCAGCCACCGACTTGAGCAGGCCGTCGACGGTGACCTTCAACCGGGTGGCGTCACGGTGGGCCAGCAGATGCTCGAGGAAAGGGTGCCCGGTCTTGTCGAACAACGACTGCAGCGCGTCGGCGTCGGTGGTGTAGCCGGTCTTGGTCTTCTTCGTCTTGGGCATGCCGAGTTCGTCGAACAGGACGACCTGCAACTGTTTGGGCGATCCGAGGTTGATCTGCTTGCCGATCACCGCGTACGCGGCCTCGGCGGCATCGCGGATCTGATCGCCGAACTCGCTCTGCAAGGTGTCCAGGGCTCCGGTATCCACGGCGATGCCGATGCTCTCCATGTCCGCCAGCGCGAACTGGACCGGTAGTTCCATATCCGCCAGCAGCGCCGACGAGTCGATCCGGGCCAGTTCCTCGTCGAGGGCGTCGGCCAGGTCCGCGACCGCCCGGGCCCGCAGGATGAGGGTCTGAACCGCCTGGTCGTCGATGCCGTCGGTGTCGTCGAGCAGCGAAAGTTGCTGCTGTTCTTGGGTTTCCGCCCGCAGCTCGCGGCGAAGGTAGCGCAGCGTCAGGTCGTCGAGAGTGAAGCTGCGCTGCCCCGGCCGGACCAGGTAAGCGGCCAGCGCGGTGTCGGAGGTGACACCGGCCAGCATCCAGCCCCGGCCGGCCAGTTCGTGCATGGCGACCTTTGCCTCGTGCAACGCCTTGGGCGCCGACGGGTCGGCGAGCCAGGCGCCGAGTGCCGCCTCGTCGGCGGCAGTCATGGTGGCGGTGTCGATGTAGGCGCCATCCCCGTCTGCGGCGGCAATCGCCAGCGCCGTCGCGTCCGCGTCGTAGACCGCCCGGGTGCCGGTCACCGCTATCCCGGACCGACGGCCGTCGCGGGCATGACAGTCCAGCCACGCACCCACCTCGCCGGGTTCCACCGCCCCGCCGCGCACGTCGAAGCCTTCGTCGACCTCGGGTTCGACGGCGGCCAGCGTGTCGAACAGGCGGTCGCGTAACACCCGGAACTCGAGATCGTCGAAGAGCCGGTGGATCTGGTCGCGATCCCACGGCAGCAACCGCAGGGTGTCCGGGGTCTGGGCCAGGGGTACGTCGCGTACCAGATGGGTCAGCTCGCGGTTGAGCACCACGGTGGAGAGGTTGGCGCGCAGCGAATCTCCCACCTTGCCGCGCACATCTTCGACGTTGTCCACCAGTCCTTGCAGGGAGCCGTACTCGACGATCCACTTGGCGGCGGTCTTCTCCCCCACCCCCGGGATGCCGGGCAGGTTGTCACTCGGGTCGCCGCGCAGGGCCGCGAAGTCCGGGTACTGCTCGGGAGTCAGTCCGTACTTCTCCACTACCGCCTCGGGGGTGTAGCGGGTCAGAGTGCTGACACCCTTGATCGGATACAGCACGGTGATGTCCTCGTTGACCAGTTGCAGCGAGTCACGGTCACCGGTAACGACGAGCACCCGATAACCGGCCGCGTCTGCCTGGGTCGCCAGCGTCGCGATGATGTCGTCGGCCTCGTATCCCGGTTCGGCCAGCACCGTGATACCCAGGGCGCCCAGGACTTCCTTGGTGATGTCGATCTGGCCGCGGAATTCGTCGGGCGTGGCACTGCGGCCCGCCTTGTACTCCGGGTAGCGCTCGGCGCGGAAGGTCTGCCGGGACACGTCGAAGGCCGCGGCGATGTGGGTGGGCGCCTCATCGCGCAGCAGGTTGATCAGCATCGCGGTGAAGCCGTATACGGCGTTGGTGGTCAGACCGTTCTTGGTCTTGAAATTCTCCGCGGGCAGCGCGAAGAACGCCCGGAACGCCAGCGAGTTTCCGTCCAGCAGCATCAGTGTCGGCTTCTCGCTCACGCCCATACTGTAGGCACACCCCACGACGCGTAATCTGGCCGCGTGCCCGCTTCTTCCGACGCCCCGGCCATCGACGGCTGGTGGGAGTTCGACGAGTCCGGGGTGCCACATCTGGTGGGCGCCAAGTGCCCGGGTTGCGGCACCTATGTGTTCCCGCCGCGGGAGAACAACTGTCCCAACCCGGGATGTGACGCCGACGAACTGGAGTCCGTGGCTCTGTCCCGGCGGGGCACGCTGTGGAGCTACACCGAGAACCGTTACCAACCGCCGTCGCCCTATCCGCAGACCGAGCACTTCGAGCCCTTCGCGGTAGCCGCCGTGCAACTGGCCGGTGAGGGCATCATCGTGCTCGGCAAGGTCGTCAAGGGCACCCTGGCCGCCGATCTGAAGGTCGGCATGGAGATGGAGTTGACGACGATGCCGCTCTACGCCGACGACGACGGGACGCACTCTGTGTACGCCTGGAAGGTCGCGCAGTGAGCAACTCCCACCCCGAGTCGCTTCGCTCCTGCCCGCCGGACCCCGTCTACATCCTCGGCGCGGGTATGCACCCGTGGGGCAAGTGGGGCCGCGATTTCACCGAGTACGGGGTGGTGGCCGCCCGTACCGCACTGCGCGACGCCGGCCTGGACTGGCGCCAGATCCAGTTGGTGGCCGGCGCGGACACCATCCGCAACGGCTACCCCGGCTTCGTCGCCGGCGCGACGTTCGCCCAGAAACTGGGCTGGACCGGCATCCCGGTCTCGTCCAGTTATGCGGCGTGCGCCTCCGGTTCGCAGGCATTGCAGTCGGCCCGGGCGCAGATTCTCGCCGGACTGTGCGACGTGGCCCTGGTCGTCGGCGCCGACACCACGCCGAAGGGCTTCTTCGCCCCGGTCGGCGGGGAGCGGCGCAACGACCCCGACTGGCAGCGCTTCCACCTCATCGGCGCCACCAACACGGTGTACTTCGCGCTGCTGGCGCGGCGGCGGATGGACCTCTACGGAGCGACGCTGGAGGACTTCGCCGCGGTGAAGGTGAAGAACTCCCGGCACGGGCTGAACAACCCGAATGCGCGCTACCGCAAAGAGAATTCGATCGACGACGTGCTGGCCAGTCCGGTGGTGTCCGATCCGCTGCGACTGCTGGAC
>JAHBAP020000347.1 GCA_018500005.2 Mycobacterium sp.
CCAGTTCGATGCCTTCATCTGGAAACCGCTGGGGCTGGACCGCCATCCCGAGTTGCTTGAAATGTACTTCGGCAATTACGAAAAGCTGGTCTACCAGGCTCAGATCGACGACCCGGCGCTGGCGGCGGCGCTCGGACAGCTCGGCGAGGATTTGGCGGCACTCGGCGCGGCCGGGACCGTTGAGGGCGGCCCGGCCTGCATCGCGGGCCTCCTGGCGGATGCGGCGCTCAGCGCGCACCAGTGCTCGCTGGATGCGACGCTGCGCGAGTTCTTCGCGAACCCGCGCCTCGTCTGCGGAGGTGGGCCGCTCGTCCAGGCCGCCGTGGCGGGTGAGGATCGCGCCGAGCAGGCCGATCGGCTTGTGCGGGTTGTCGGGGATGCGGTGTCCGGTTGCCAGCCAGTCGGTGATGAGCTGGTTGAGATCTCTGGGGGTCCAGCCGTGGCGAGCGGGGCCGGCCAGCAGGGTCGACCATGCTTCGGCGGTGTGTCGGCGTGCCCAGGGTGGCGCGTTGTCGTGTGCACGCCAGTCCAGCGCGAGGCGCGTGCCCTCTTTGTCCAGGCGTGCGCGACCGTGGTCGCGCCGACCGCGGCCCGAAGGGGTGCGGCGGGTAGTAACCACTCTCTGACGAGAGTTAAATCCTTTCAGGACCCTATCGGGTTGGGGTGTCACGAAACCGTTGGCGGGCAGGTCAATTGGGTTATCGTGGAGCACCCATACCGAGGCCCAGCCGCGGGCGCGATCACCGACGCGCCAGCTGGCCATCCGTTCGGTTCGTGTCCGTTGGCGGCCCCGGAGTACCTCGGTGGCAACACCGAGCAGACGCAGTGCTTCATCGGCGCGTTGCACTTGGCGCAGGGACAGGCCGGTCATGGCGACCAGGCGGGCGTTGGAGGGGCGGCACTCGCGTCCGGTGCGGTGATCGGCGTGGGCGGCCCGTGCTGTTGCGACGGCCAGCAGTGTTTCGCGGCTGATCCCGCCGCTGCGCATCTGTGGCCGAATTGCTTTGTAGCGCAGGTCATAGGCCGTGGGCACGGTGATCGTCAGCCATCGCTCGCGTGAGCTCCAACAGGCAACGCCGCGGTGGGTTCCCTCGGGCGGTTCCAAGACGACCAGCTGGTTGGGGCGCCAGTTGTGGCAGGGCCGGTCTGCGGTGCGTGGCCGGCGCCGACCGGGTGTGGCGGTGGGTCGCGCACGCAGGGTTCCCCGGCGAGGGGTCGCGGCGCTGCAGCCGCGATAACTGCGTGGCGCCAGGAGGTTTGGCTGCGGCGCGGGTGCTGGACGCGGCGCTGGGCGTGCACTAATATGAGGGAGTCCTGACACGGACACACTCCCTTTCGAGGGCAGGTGCGTGAGTCACCTGTAAGGGGCCGGCTGGTAACCGGCCTAGTACTCGCAACCGCGAACGCGAAGCCCTCGGGTCCCTAGCCCGGGGGTGTTCGTGTTTCTGGGGTGCGGCTCACGCGGTATTCAGATGGATGCCGGAGGTCGCGCCGGCGCGCTTCGGTGTGTGAAGGCCACCCCTTTCTGCGGTGTGCCGATGGGGGAGTGGTGTTCAGGCGGCCGGCTCTCGGCGGCGCATGAAGTGCTCGTCGGCAGCTAGGGGCTCGACGGCGACGTTGCCGATCTCGATCTGGCGGCGTTCTTCGAACTGCAGCAGCAGACGCTCGTAGACGGGGGTCAGACGGCGGGCGCGGTCGCCGGGAAGCTCGATGCCGCCCCAGATGCCGTGGGTCGCCCGGACGGCGACAGCGTTGTAGGAGCAGCGGCCGCGGAACGGGCACGCCTGGCAGGCCATCACGGCAAGGTCCCGCCCACCGATCTCGTTGCCGAACCACATCTCGATGTCGTTTTGGTCCACCGACTGGCACGGCGTGGGTTCGTCGGAGACGAACAACTTCACTCGGGGCCCTCGATGCTCGGTGGGCGCTCCGACCGGCCGGCCGGGCCGGTAGATCGTGTCGTCGTCGACGTCGCGTGAGGGCATAACTGCTGTGGTCACGGGTCTCCCCTTTTCCTCGGACTTACCGGTTCTGATCGGTAAGTTACCGGCCAAGTTACCGGAAATCTACACCAAACGGTAAAAATCGGTAACTTGAGGTCGGTAAGTTACCGATTACGGGGTCGCCCCAGTGACCGATCTGAGATCAAATCAGCAGTTCAAAGGTGTTAAAGTGCCATGCAAGGCCGGGCGGGAATGTCGCTAGATTTTTTCCCAGCGGACGGCTCGGAACCGGCAGGTTCCCGCCAAGTTACCGGTCTGTAGGGCAGGATGAACGCATCATGTCGATGCAGGAGCTCGCTGGATGGGTGCGGGACCGCCGCGCCCAGCTTGAGCTGACCCAGGAGGAGATCGCCGCCCTGGGTCCACTGTCGGACAAGACCGTCCGCACGGTCGAATCCGGCAGGGCCACCGGGTTGCGGCGGAACACCCGGTCGGCCCTGGAGCGGGCGCTGCAGTGGCAGGCCGGAAGCGTCAAGGACGCCATCGACCACGGCCTCAAACCACAGCCGATCGCCGACAAGCCACGCGCATCCAAGCGCCGCACCGAGGTCAAGGAGGAGCCGCCCCAGGCCATCCCGGCCACGCCGCCCACTGCGCCAGCGGGGGAGACCGGCCTGGGCGGTGACGGGTTGGCATCCGCGGGCGCGAGTTTCGCGGTGGCCAGAGCAGCGCTGAGGCTGCGCAACGCTGTCGGCCTTATGCGCGACACAATGGCGCCCTCGGAGTTGGAGGCGGCACTCGCCGACCTGGTGGAGACCCAACGTGAAGCGGAAATCGCGTTGAGTCAGGCGATGCAGTGGATCGTCAACGACGACGCCAAACGCCGCGAAGCCGGCCAACTGCTCTACGAACTCCAACAGCCGTTTTAGCTCTGGGCTTCAGCGAACCCAAAACCCTGGCGAGCCAACGCCTTATCGTGGTTCCGTGCGCTGGTACGCCTGCCCCGACAACGAGCCGCTGCAATTGAGGCAAATCCCGCGACCGATGTCCCGCAACGCGAACAACGATCCCGACCAAGTCCGGCTACGGGCATACGTCGCCGAGACCAAGGAACTTCTCGACGAGTCTCGGATTTACGACCGGCCATGGGCGCTGCGGATCGACGTCGGAAAGTCCCATTCGCTGGATCTGCTTTCCGCTGTCGCCGACCTCGACAACTACGCCCACCCGCTGGCCGACGAACTCAAAAATCCGCACCTGGTTTCGGTGTGGGCCACCAAACAACACGATGCGCAGCAACGGTCATATGTCCGGATTGCCGACGCTAGCGAAGAGTCGGCACCGGCTGAGGTGCTCACGGTAAGGACAACCGCATCGGTGGAGAAAGCCGCCTTCAAGGACGAGATCAAAGCCGCCGTGTACGAATCAGGCGCACAGATGCTCCCCGAAGACGTGCCCGTCAGACTCGAACTATCTTTCGTCATCGGCAACCGGACGTGGCTTCCGGTGTGGAAACCGACGATTGACGCCCTGGATCCACTATTGGGCCGTACCGACCCCGAGCATCCCTACCACCCGCTCGATGGCCGCATCGTCGAACTCGGCATGCACCTGGAGGTCGACCCGACTCTCGGATACGACGTAGAGATTGGGATCGCGCCCGCGCCTTGGCAACCCGGCGATCGAACGGGCCGGCGCCAAGTGTTCGGCCAGCGGGTGACTTGTCCGAGATGCGGCGCAGCTGTCGGGCAAGCATGTCCTACCTCCTACGGCGAGAACCATCTCGAGCGCATGGCAGCGTTCGATCATTCCCGAGACGTCGCCCATCAACTGGGGCTCGGCGATACCGCCTCCGACGCCTGGCCCGATCACGCCCTCGCCGCCTTCTACGGCCAATGGCCCACCACGCTCCCATGGGACGCCGTACGGAAGCGACCGCCTACCACGACCGGGTGGACGCTCTACAACGGCGACGGGTGTCAATGACCGCCGAGGAACCGCGGCACTAAACCCAGAGGCCAGCCCGCGGGGCAGCCGCTCGACGAGAGAGCCCTCAGCGAGGACCGGGGTAGGTCACATCGGGGCCCAGAACCCGGGCAGGTATTCGATGTAGCCGCTTGGGGCGAGCTGCCCGGGCGTTACCTGAACGACGTCGCGAATGTCGATTGGCTGCTGGGGTGTCGGCCACGGCTGCGCGGCGTCAAGTCCTTTGGTTGAAGGAGCCCATCGCCCGGGGCTGAGCTGTTCATACCCGTTGGGCCCCAGGCCTTTCGGGGCGGTGGTGACCATGTCGGCGACATCGAGCGGATGTTTGGCGGCACTGGGCGCGCCACCTACCGGAAGACCGGGATCCGGGTAGTACAGACCGGGTCCGATCTGTTTGGTGCCGTAAGGGGCGAGCTGCCCAGGGCTGACATGGATCACCTTGTCCAGATCCAGCCAGTAGCGCGGGTCCTTGCCGTGCGGCGGGTCTTGCGACTTCGGGGACAGGGGAACATCGCCGCTGAACGCGTGGATTCCATCGTGCGGGGGAGGGGGAGGGGATTGGGGGTCGCCGGCGACCTCGGGTCCTGCGCTGGCGGCGTACTCGCCGTAGCCCTGCACGGCCTTGGCATTGAGCGTGGCACGTTCGGTGACGAGCTGATTGATGACCGGTGTGTAGCGGCCCAGTGATCCCGGTGTGTTGTTGGCGGCCACCGCCATCCGCAGCCGGCGTTCGTTGTCGTCGAACTCCTCCGGGGTGGGAATGGCGGATTTGGCTCGCGAGTAACTGTCGAGGTGACGGTCAATCGCGCTGGCGGCGACGCTGGCATGTTCGGCGTGCGCGCTGTACCAGGTACCCAGTTCTCTGATTCGTGCTGTGGCGTTTCCGCCCGCCTCGGAGGCCCACTCGTTCTCCAAATCGCCTGCGATGCTGTGCAATGCCGTGCCGGAGCTATGGAGTTCGGTGGAGTGCTCACGTAACCAGGTGGCGGCGCTGCGAAGGCCTTCGGTGTTTCCGCCGCCAGTGTGAATCAGTTCGGCGATCGCTTTGCCGTCGCCGGGAATACCGGTGACGACGGGTGGGCTGACAGCCGGGATGTTCAGATCGGGTAGTGGGGGGAGAGCGGGAGCGGCACCGGCCGGGCCGGTCGGTGTCCCGCCGCCGCGGCCCAGTGTCGCTGCCGCGGCCTCATCGACCTCGAGGTAACTGGCTGCGTCGGCGTTCAGCCGCGCTCCTCGGTGTGCGGCGATCGCCGCGGCGAGGCTGCTGTGACCGCTGACAGCGGCTGCGCGTGCGGCCAACGTCGACGCCACCGCCACCGACACCGGATCGGCCGCTACCGGCCTCGGCACGACGGGAAGACTGGTCGAATGTGACCCGGCCGCCGTGACCTGGCTACCTGCGGCGACCACAGCATCAGGACTGATACGAAGCGAAGCCACCCCGACAAACCCCGTTCTTATCGCTGTTCAGCCGACATTTCACTAAATCTGAACTTCCAGGGTAGAGCGAGCACGCCGTCTTTGCTGCCACCCTGTCAGCGAAGAACCCAGCCCGAGGCCGTAGCCCCCTAGCGAGCAAGAGCCTCCTGAAGCCCAAGCGCTGGTCATAAGAAGTCGACAGCCGACCGATACTTCAGCCATGACGGGAGTCCACTCGGGTCGACTGGCTGCTCTGCCCAGCGGCCGAGCCGCAACACCGGCAGCGACGCAGGACGTATGGATGTGGTGGTGGGAATACGCACGGGCCACCGCCCGGCGCATCACCCAGGGCATCGCACCAGCCCCCGTTGATGTGTGGGGGCCGGTCCTGGAACCGAACGAGGTGGCCGTGATGCCCGCCGAGG
>JAHBAP020000441.1 GCA_018500005.2 Mycobacterium sp.
CCGCCCGACGGCGCAGCCCGCGGGCTGAGCACACCGCATGGGCCGCCCCCGGCACGCCTCCCCGGTCTGGGGCCGGCCTGCGGCTAGTTTGGAGACCCGAGGCTGTTTGGACGAGATTCTCGGCGGGGGTCTGGGATAGGTGCGGGAGCGTGCGGTGCGTGTTCGGGGCTTCGGTGAGCTTGAGGCCGTCATTATGGACCGGTTGTGGACCCGCAACGCCGTCTCGACGGTGCGCGACATCTTCGACGACCTGAGCCAGGACCGCCGAATCGCCTACACCACCGTCATGTCGACGATGGACAACCTGCACCGCAAGGGGATCCTCACCCGAGAGCGGGTCGCCCAGGCATACCACTATCTGCCGGTCATGACTCGCGAGGAATATTCAGCCACATTGATGCGGGCATCGTTCGATCCCCGCGGTGATACCGACCTTGTCCTGACCCACTTCCTGGAACAAATGCCCGCCGAGGAGTCCGCGCGAGTTCAGGATGCACTGCGCCGCATCATTTTTGACGGGAAGCAGCGGTGAACATCGCCGCCTGGATGGTGTTCTACGCCGCAACACTGACATGGGTGGGGCCCCCGGTCCTGGAGCGCATCACCGGTGGTGGCCGCAGCGCCCGGCTCGGCGTCACCGTCTGGCTGACAGCGATCGCCGGGGCGCTGGGGGGTTGGATCGCCGCGCTGGGCGTCATCGTCGCCCACGTCATCTCCAACCTGACCGACGAATCACCGCTGACGTTGTGCCTTGACGAGTTGGGCTTTACGGGCAGCCTCGACATGACGCGGCAATTCAATTCGATTGCCGCGACGGCGCTTGCCTGCGCGGGAGTGCTGGTGACGGTCATCGCCGGTTGGCGGGTGTCGAGCAGAATTCGGCGACTTCGACACCACAGTCACGAGCACGCACGGGCGGCCCGCATCGTGGGCGTATCTACCGACCAGCCCGACGTCGTCATCGTCGACTCCGGTCAGCCCTCAGCGTATTGCGTCGCGGGACGCCCGCAAACGATCATCCTCACCACGGCCGCACTGCGACGCCTGGACGAACCGCAACTGGGTGCGGTGCTGGCCCACGAACGCGCCCACCTCACCGGCCACCATCATCAGATCCTGATGATCCTGCGTTCGCTGGCACGGGCCCTACCGCTTCTGCCGCTGTTGGGCGCCGGCGCCAGCGCTGTCGCCAGGCTGCTGGAAATGTGCGCTGACGACGTCGCTGTCCGCAGACATGGTTCCCGCCCATTGTTGTGCGGCATGGTCACGTTGGTGGCCGGTCCATCACAACCGGCCGGCGCCATGGGGGCAGCCGACGTCGCCGTGTTGGCGCGGGCAGCCCGGCTGGTGAGTCCCGCCGGGCCTGTCGATCAGTGGCGTGAGCGTCTGGTCCTGGTCACCGCGATTGCACTGACCGTCGCCACGCCATTTGTCGCCGGACTACTGTGCCCAAGCTGACCAGACCCGTTGACGCCTTCGGCGCGGAATGCCTTGCGGCTCAACCCTCCCGAAGGGGGGTGGCGACGCCGCAGCATGGGCGTCGTCGACGATTCATCACTCGATGAACCTGACGACATAGGGCGTCATCCCGCTGGTGCGGACCGCAGAGATATGGACATCTGAGCCGGTGTAGGGCGCTTCGAGCATCTGACCGTTGCCGAGGTAGAGCGCTTCGTGCTGGCTGCCGTTGGGTCCGTAGAAGATCACGTCGCCACGACGCATCTGTGCCGATGGGACCTGACGGCCGGCGGTGTACTGCGACCCCGAGTAGTGCGGGATCTTGACACCGGCGCCGGCGAAGGCGTACATCACCAGACCGGAACAGTCGAAGCCCACGGTGTTGGCGCCGTCGTCGATACCGCGACTGGGGCCGCTGGCGGTGCCGCCGCCCCACGAGTAGGGCACGCCGATCTGGGACTGGCCGCGTTTGATCACGTACTCGATGGCCTGGTTGCCGTACACCATCGGGATGGCACCGTTGTTGATGCCGGTATCGGTGGGTTTGAGGATCCCCAGCTTCTGAAGGAACTGTTTGCCCAGCGATTGCGTCGTCTGAAAGGAGTTCTGCGCGATCGCCAGGACCGCGTTGATGATCTGAACGGGGTCCCCGGAGGCGAAGGCACTGGGCACCATCGGCAACGACAGGTCCCATTCGGAGGCTTTCCCGTACGGCGGGGTCTTGGCGCCCGGGGCCCCACCCGATCCGGCTGCGGCGGGATTCCAGCGGTCCGCCGACGCCGGGCGGGCCGGCGCACCGGTGCGGGGAGTCCCACCGGTGGTCACCGTCCCGGGCTGATCGGATGCCGCCTCGGGGGCCGGCCAGGATTGTGCGGCCTGAAGTTTCTGCTGCGCGGCCCGGCGTTCGGCGGCGAGCTGGTCGATTTCTGCTTGTTGCTCACGAAAGTTGGTCTGCGCCTCGGTGAGCGCTACGACCGCGGCGTCCTGACTGGCCTGAGCCTGCTGGACGGATTGATCGGCGTTATGTTTGGCCAGCTGCGCCGCCGCATCCCGTGTGGCCGCCTCGGCGTGCGCCTGCTTGAGGTCTGCCATCGCCTGCTGCGCGCTCAGCGTCAGCGTCTGCAGGGCCGTGGCGGTGGAAATGATGTCATCGGGTGTGCGCGCCATCACCAGCGAGGCTGAGGGTCCGTTGATGTAGGTGGACGCGGCGAAGGTGTCAAAGCGCTTCTGCGCCAGAGCGATCTGGGCGGCGGCGTCTTTGACCGCCTGCTCGCTGGTGTCGACCTGCTGCTGTGCGGCCGCGGCGGCGTCGCGTGCGTCCTGGACCTCGACGATCGCCTTGTTGACGCTCTCCTGTTGTGCCTGAACGCGCGCGCCAACTCTTTGAAGCTTCTGGTTTGCCTCAGCGACCTCGGCGACCAATGCGGCCACGCTCCTCGGTGCGGAATCCGGCTCGGCCTGCGCCGGCTCGGCAACACTGAGGGTCAGCGTGAGGCTGAACGTCAGCACGAGCACGGATCTGCACCAGCTGGCACAAGGAGTCGTTCCCATTCGGCTGTCTCCCTAACTCGGTGCGCGCCCGTCGCGTGCAATCGGTCGACCCCGACGCGTCCACACACCTACGCATTTGCGTAGTACGTAGTTGGGCCGTAGTTATGTACGGGACGCTACATCACTTCCGACCCATTGGTAACTCCCGTCACAAACAACAACGATGTAATTCTCCGGTCGGTACTGAGCATGTCGACCCCCCGATAGCCCCTGGCGGATGTCACGTCGGAAATCTCTCTGCGAAGACTCGTCCCATCTGTCGCCTCGAAGTGAATCCGTCTCGGACAATCGCTGGGGGACAATGCATTTCGGGATCTGTATGCCGTCTGTCTGATCGGCGCGGTCTGAGGTCTTCCGGGGCGGTGCCGGAACACGTGGCGTCCGAAGGGGATCGGAAAACAGTTTGGTTACGTTACGGGCATTACTTGTGTGATCTGTGTTTACCACTGGGGCTCAAGGGACTTACGGTCGCACCTACGTACGGAGCTACTCCGTAGGCGTCCACGCAATCGGTGAAGGAATCGTCGTGATCGGTATTTTTCGACCCGGACTGGTCCTTGCGCTTGTCGGGCTGCTGCTGGGCATCGCAGGCCCCGCCGCGGCCAGTGCCGACGGGAACCAGTGGGATCCAACGCTTCCGAAGTCCATCAGTGCCGGCGCCCCCGGCGACCCACTCGCACTCGCGAATGCATCACTGCAGGCCAGCAAGGTCGCCGCCCAGACCGCTGTCGATCTCGGCCGGAAATTCCTCGCCGGTCTGGGTGTCTCCGGCAGCACAGCCGGCGCGAGCACCGGACAAGTCAATCGAGTGAACGGTCCGCAAGCCATCGAGTACGTGATTCGGCGAGCAGGCTCGCAGATGGGTGTGCCGTACTCCTGGGGCGGGGGCAGCCTCACCGGACCCAGCCCAGGGGTCGACGACGGCGCAGACACCGTGGGGTTCGACTGCTCTGGTTTGACGCGCTACGCCTTCGCGGGCGTCGGCGTGCTGCTTCCCCGCTGGTCGGGGGATCAGTACACCGCGGGCCGCCACATTCCACCCTCGCAAGCCAAACGCGGTGACCTGCTGTTCTGGGGACCCCGCGGCAGCCAGCACGAGGCTCTGTATCTAGGCGCAGGGCAGATGCTGGAAGCACAACAAAGCGGTGTACCCGTGAAGATCTCGCCGGTGCGCACCGATGGGATGACGCCCTACGTGACCCGAATTATCGAGACCTGAGTCAGCTGGTGCGCCCGAGAGGGCTCACAGTTTCGATCAGGTTTGGGTCAATGAGTCGATGGCCGCGCGCAGTTTGGCGGTGACCTCGTCGGCGACGTCCTGCAACGCCGGCTCCTCGGTGACCTGAACCAGCAGTTGGGGATTCATCGCTTCCACCAGCACCCGGGTGTCGTCGGAGGGATCGGTGCGCACGACCACGTTGCACGGCAGCAGCAGACCGATCTGACGGTCGATGTCCACTGCGCGGTGGGCCAGTGGGGGATTGCAGGCGCCGAGGATCAGGTAGTTCTCCATGTCCTGGTCCAGTTTGGCTTTCAGGGTGGCTTTCATGTCGATCT
The DNA here is from genome assembly GCA_018500005.2 of Mycobacterium sp. Taxonomy (GTDB): domain Bacteria; phylum Actinomycetota; class Actinomycetes; order Mycobacteriales; family Mycobacteriaceae; genus Mycobacterium. The sequence goes on from JAHBAP020000441.1 coordinate 4,567, forward strand.
CGGTGAGGACACCAAAACCCTGGCCGGCCAGGGCGTCGCGGGTGCGGGCGACCGCATCGGCGAAGGTGGATTTCAGCGACGTCGAGATGGCAATGCTCATGCGGGTGTGTTCCCCTCTGATGCCGACACGGGTTTCCTTCACCGAATCTGGCACCGGAAGACCGCCGTTGCAGCCGAGGGGGGAGTTCTTTATCGAATCTTCACAGAACGTCTAGGACACCCCTTCTCCGTCGTATCAGGCTGATGAGCGAACCGTGCATAAAGTTCGCGGTACCGACGAGAGGGATTTTTTGTGAATAAGACAAGGACTGTGGCGACCGGAGTGGCCGCATTGGCCGCGGTGGCCGTGATCGGGGCGTGTAGTAACTCGGCGACCAAGGAGGCGACCTCCTCGGCGGCCCCGTCGACAACCCAGACCTCGTCGGCGACACCGGCGGGAGCGCACAACCAGGCGGACATGAATTTCGTCCACATGATGATCCCGCACCATCAGCAGGCGATCGAGATGAGCGACATCATCCTGGCCAAGCAGGGCATCGACCCGCGGGTGGTGGATCTGGCCAAGCAGATCAAGGCCGCCCAAGGCCCGGAGATCGAGAAGATGCAGGGCTGGATGAGCCAGTGGGGCATGCCGATGAGCGGGATGCCCGGGATGAGCGATATGCCGGGCATGAGCGGGATGCCCGGCATGGATCACGGTGGCATGCAGGGCTCGGGTACTCCGACCACCACCACCATGCCGATGCCCAGCGGCTCGATGATGCCCAGCGGTTCGATGATGCCCAGCGGTTCGATGATGCCCAGCGGTTCGATGATGCCCAGCGGTTCGATGATGCCCGGGATGCCGGGCATGGGTGGCATGTCGGGTATGGAGGGGATGATGTCGCCGGCCGACATGGATGCGCTCAAAAACGCCCAGGGTGTTGAGGCCAGCAAGCTGTTCCTGACCGGGATGATCAAGCACCACCAGGGCGCGTTGACCATGGCCCAGGACGAGGTCAAAAACGGTCAGTTCCCCGATGCCGTCGCGATGGCCAAGTCGATCCTGGACAGCCAGCAGAAAGAGATCGACACCATGAACCAGATCCTGGGCTCGTTGTAGAGAAGGGTCAGATGTGTTGCAGACGCTGACGTTTCTGGTGCAGGGCATGACGTGCGGGCATTGCGTGCGTGCGGTCACCGCTGAACTGGAAGCCCTCGACACGGTGACGGAAGTGGCGGTTAGTCTTGTCCCCGAGGGTGATTCATCGGTCACCGTGACCAGTTCCGCCGGCCTGACAGCCCGCGCGGTTGGGGATGCCGTGCGCCGCGCCGGTTATGACGTGGTGGAGCCAGCTTCGCGTTGATTGCCGCGGTAGGTTCCGCCTGGCAGTTGGATGGGAACTGACACCGTAAATGTCGTGCCGTGACCGGGCCCACGGCTGGCCACAGTGATGTGGCCGCCGTGGGCTTCGGTCAGCGCCTTGGCGATGGCCAGTCCGATCCCGGAGCCGCCCCGGCCACGGTCGCGGGCGGAGTCGGCGCGATAGAACCGCTCGAAGATATGCGACAAGTGTTCGGCGGCCATGCCCTCGCCATCGTCGGCGACGGTGAAGACCACCTCAGTGCCCTTCCTAGCTGCGCTGAGGGTGATGTGCCCGCCCGGCGGCGTGTGGCGCAGGGCGTTGTCGAGCAGATTGCCCAACACCTGGGTGAGCCGTTGGCGATCCGCCCACAAGCGCCCAACGTCGCTGCCCCGGGTGGTCAGGGTGACCTTCTTGGCGGTGCAGCGGTCGGCGACCGTTGCACTCACCGTGCTGAGGAGTTCAGCGGCGTCCACCCAGCCCGGCGCGATGGCGAAGTGGGCCTCCTCGGCCTGGGCCAGGGAGGCGGTGTCGGCGGCGAAGCGCACCAGCCGGCCGGTCTGCTCACGCAGCATCGCGATGGTCTGCGGGTCAAGGGTTTTCACGCCGTCCTCCACAGCTTCTAGGTAGGCCTCCAGCACCGAGACCGGGGTGCGGATCTCGTGGGCGAGATCGCCGAACACCTGACGGCGGGTCGACTCCACCGCTTGCAGGCGCTGTGCCATCCGGTTGAACGCGTCTGCCAACTCATCGAACTCGTCACCGAGCTGCGGTGAGGTGACGCGGATGTCATAGCGGCCCTCGGCGACCGCGGACGCGGCCGCCGACACCTCGGTGATGGAGCGTTGCAGACGCCGGCTCAGATAGGCGGTCACCACGAACGCGGTCAGCGCGGCGACGGTGATCGCCACGGCGATCGACAGTGCGGTGGCGTGCTGATAGGCCTGCTCGGCGTGGAACTGCTCGTTGGAGTCATGAGCCACCCCGGCCCGGTGCAGATGCTCCCGGAACAAGGCCGGCCCGACCATCAGAGCCACCACCCAGGTGGTGACTCCACCCGCGAGGAGGACCAGGGTCTGGGCGAGCAGCAGTCGCCGGCGCATCCCGACACCGGTCGGTCGCGCGGGCGCGGTCATTCGCCGCTGCCCATCCGGTAGCCCACGCCGCGCACGGTGAACACGAACCGCGGGTCGGCGGGGTCGTCGGCGAGTTTGCGCCGCAGGTGCCCGACATGGACGTCGACGAGGTGGTCGTTGCCCACCCATGGCTCGCCCCACACCGCGTCGATGAGCTGGCGGCGACTCCACACCACACCGGGCCGCGAAGACAGGGCGGCGAGGATGTCGAACTCGGTGCGGGTCAACGGGATCAGCTCACCGTCCAGGAAGACCTGGCGGCTGGCGATGTCGATCGACAGCGGGCCGAACACC
>JAHBAP020000098.1 GCA_018500005.2 Mycobacterium sp.
CCGACGGGGGGTGGGTAGGGGCATGTCCGGGGGAAAGTTGCTGGGCGCCGCCAGGGCCGCCGTGCGGGCGCTTGGGCGGGGGGGCGCCACCGCGCCGACGGCGCCGCCCGCCTCGGCGGCCGGCCCGGAAATGCTGATGGTGCCCTCCGCCGCGATGGGTCGCGACATCCCGGTGTCGTTCCAGGGCGGTGGCCCGCACGTCGTCGTCCTGTTGGACGCCTTCAACGCCGCCCCCAACGTCAGCAACTGGGTGACGGTCGGTAACGCCATGGGCAGCCTCGCGGGCAGTGGCCTGTCGGTGGCCGCCCCGGCCGGCGGCGCCTACAGCATGTACACCAACTGGGAGGCCGACGGCAGCAAGCAGTGGGAGACCTTCCTGGCCGACGAACTGCCGAACTGGCTGGCCGCCAACCGGGGCGTGGCACCCGGTGGCAATGCGATCGTCGGGGTCTCCCAGGGCGGTACCGCCGCGGTCACCATGGCCGCCTTCCACCCGAACCGCTACGGCTACGCCGGATCGCTGTCGGGCTTCCTGAACCCGTCCGACACCCAGACCAACGGCGTCATCTCCAACGCCATCAACGGCGGCGGCGCAAATATCGACGCCATGTGGGGAGCCCCGCAGTTGGGCCGGTGGAAGTGGCACGATCCCAACGTCCACGTGAACCTGCTGATTCAGAACAACACCAGGCTGTGGGTGTTCAGCCCGGCCACCCTGAGCTGCGGCGACCCGGCCGCGATGGGCGGGGGCGACTGCGGTGTCGCGCAGGGTAGCAACCGCATCTTCTACGCGCACTACCGGTCCCAGGGCGGCCGCAACGGCCACTTCGACATCACCGGCGGCGGCGGCCACGACTGGGGCAGCTGGGCCGGGCAGTTGGGTGCCATGGCCGGCGACATCAACGCCGCCCTCAGCTAGCCGTCCGGCCGATCCGTTAACGATCCGCAACCTCGACGCCGTTGAGTCACCGCCGCGAGCCGGTACTGTAGAGGGCGTGCAACGTCGCGCGGTCGGATCGGCCAGCAAACGCTGGCTCGGGCGTGGCCCGGTGGGCCTGACCCCGAACCGGGCCCTGGTGGTCGGTTTGATGGCACCCGTCGCGTGGGCACTGGCCGGATGTTCGTCGTCCGGCGGTGACCTGATCAGCACCGTCGCCCTGCCGTCCCAGCAGTCCATGGCCGCGGCGGAAACCGACGGATTCGATGTGTCGTCCCCCTCGGATGTCGGCCGGATGTCGGGAGCGCCGGACCTCACCGCCAACCAGCGTGGCTACCTCGACGGATTGGCAGCCGCGGGCGTGCACCCGGCCAATGATCTACGCGCGTTGAGCATCGGCGCCTACGTCTGCCAGGCCCGTGCCGCCGGCCAGAGCGACCAGGCGGTGTGGGACTCGGTAGCCCCGATGGTCCGCAGCGATATGTCCAATACCCACAGCCTGGAGGCACCGGAGGTGTCCTTCCTCGACGTCGACGCCACCATCGGCCGCTACATCGGCATCGCCACTCAGCGACTCTGCTGAACCCGGCGACGCTGTTAAGCCCTCCGCTACGACCTACGCTGCCAAGAGATGACTCGTAATAGCCCTCGCAATAGCCCCCGCAATAGTGCCAAGCGCAAACCCGACCCCAATCGTCGTCGGCGCCACCGAATCCTGGCACTGGTCGCCGCCGGGGCGGTCGCACTCGTCGTCGGCCTCATCGTCGCGATCATCGTGATCGTGGTCCGTCGCCCCGGCCCCCCGCCGACCGCCGCGCCGCCGACTGCGGTGCCGCCGACCACCGTCGTTCCGGGTAAAAAGCCGCGGCCGGCCTTCCAGGACGCCAGTTGCCCGGACGTCCAGGTGATCGCCATCCCGGGAACCTGGGAGTCCTCGCCGACCGATGACCCGCTGAACCCCGGGCAGTTCCCGATTGCGTTGCTGCTCAACGTGACCCGGCCGCTGCAGCAGCAATTCGGTCCGGACCGCGTCCAGGTCTACACGGTTCCCTACACCGCGCAGTTCCACAATCCGCTGTCCGCCGACAAGCAGATGTCTTACAACGACAGCCGCCAGGAGGGCACCGTCGCCGCCGCGCGCGCGATGACCGAGATGAACAACCGCTGCCCGCTGACCAGTTACGCGATGATCGGGTTCTCCCAGGGCGCGGTGATCGCCGGCGACCTGGCCAGTGACATCGGCAACGGCCGCGGCCCGGTCGACGAGGACCTGGTTCTCGGGGTGACCCTGATCGCCGACGGCCGCCGCCAACCAGGAGAGGGGCAGCCCGTCGGTCCCGAGGCGCCCGGCCAGGGTGCCGAGATCACCCTGCAGGAAGTCCCGACGCTGTCCACCCTCGGGCTGACGATGAGCGGTGAGCGCCCGGGTGGTTTCGGGGCGCTGAACAACCGGGTCAACCAGATCTGCGCGCCGGGCGACCTGATCTGCTCGGCGCCGCAGTCGGCGTTCAACATCGGCAACCTCCCGCGCACCCTGGAGGTACTAACCAGCGGGGCCGGGCAACCCATCCACGCCATGTACGCCACCCCGCAGTTCTGGAACGTTGACGGCCGCCCGGCCACCGTGTGGACGCTGGATTGGGCACGCGCTGTGCTGGAGAACGCTCCGCACCCGCCGCACGGCTGACATCACCGCGCCGCCGGGAAAAGCAGCAAAAACCCGGATCTTTACGGCGTTGTGATTTTGCCCAGCACCCTCCAACGCCTAACATTAAGAGAAAAATAAGGCCAGAACATGGCCGGTTCGATGGCCGGTTCGATGGAGATTCAACGATCCGGTCGGGTCAGACTGCGGCCGCCGGATCCCCGGTAGCATCTGTGTGGCTCAAGCCCATGTTTTGGCCGTTGGTAGAGCGCCGCACGCAATGCGCTGACAGGAGAGTGGTATGCCGTTCCATAACCCGTTCATCAAGGACGGACGGATCGTCTTCCCTGAGGGCGCCAGCCTGGTCAAGCATGTCGAGCGGTGGGCGAAGGTCCGCGGCGACAAGCCGGCCTACCGCTTCCTGGACTTCTCCACCGAGCGCGACGGCGTCGCGAAGGTCCTCACCTGGGCCGACTTCGGTGCCCGCAACCGCGCGCTCGGCGCCCGCCTGCAGCAGGTCACCGAACCCGGCGACCGGGTGGCGATCCTGTGCCCGCAGAACCTGGAGTACCTGGTGGCGTTCTTCGGCACCCTGTACTCCGGACGGATCGCAGTGCCGCTTTTCGACCCGTCCGAGCCCGGCCACGTGGGCCGCCTGCATGCGGTCCTCGACGACTGCCAGCCCTCGGCGATCCTGACCACCACCGAGGCCGCTGAGGGGGTCCGCAAGTTCTTCCGGTCCCGGCCGGCCAAGGAGCGTCCGCGGGTCATCGCCGTCGACGCGATTCCGGTGGAGGTCGGCGCGACCTGGGAGCACATCGACACGGTCAACGAGGAAACGATCGCCTATCTGCAGTACACCTCCGGGTCCACCCGGATCCCGTCCGGGGTGCAGATCACCCACCTGAATCTGGCCACCAACGTGGTGCAGGTGATTGAGGCGCTCGAAGGCGAGGAGGCCGATCGCGGTGTCTCCTGGTTGCCGTTCTTCCACGACATGGGCCTGGTGACCGCCCTGCTGCCGTCGCTGATCGGCCACTACTTCACCTTCATGACCCCGGCTGCGTTCGTCCGCCGTCCGATCCGCTGGATGCGGGAGATCGCCCGCCAACCCGGTGACACCGGCGGCACCATCTCGGTGGCCCCCAACTTCGCCTTCGACCACGCCGCGGCGCGCGGCCTGCCCAAGGACGGCGAGGAGCCACTCGACCTGTCCAACGTCAAGGCCGTCCTCAACGGCAGCGAGCCGATCTCCGCCGCGACGGTCCAGCGCTTCAACGACGCGTTCGGTCCGTTCGGCTTTCCCCGCAAGGCCATCAAACCGTCCTACGGTCTGGCGGAGGCCACCCTGTTCGTGTCCACCACCCCGTCCGCCGAAGAGCCGAAGATCATCTCGGTCGACCGCGACGAACTCAACGCCAACCGGTTCGTGCCGGTGCCGGACGACTCCCCGAAGGCCGTCGCGCAGGCCGGTGCCGGCAAGGTTGGCGTCGGTGAGTGGGCGGTGATCGTCGACCAGTCCAGCGCCAGTGAGTTGGCCGACGGGCAGATCGGTGAGATCTGGATCAGCGGCAACAATATGGGCACCGGCTACTGGAACAAGCCGGAGAAGAGCATCGAGACGTTCCACAACACGCTCAAGTCGCGGACCAGTCCGTCGCACGCCGAGGGTGCCGCCGACGACGCCACCTGGGTACGCACCGGCGACCTCGGCGCCTACCACGACGGTGAGCTGTTCATCACCGGCCGTACAAAGGATCTCGTCATCATCGACGGGCGCAACCATTACCCGCAGGACCTGGAGTTCTCCGCGCAGGAGGCATCCAAGGCGGTGCGCACCGGTTTCGCCGCGGCCTTCTCGGTGCCGGCCAACCAGCTGCCCGACGAGGTGTTCGCCGACGCCCACGCCGGTCTCAAACGGGATCCGAGCGACACCTCCGAGCAGTTGGTGATCGTGGCGGAGCGGGCCGCGGGTTCGCACAAGATGGACATCAGCCAGGTGGCCGACGCCATCCGCGCCGCGATCGCGGTGCGTCACGGCGTGACCGTGCGCGACGTGCTGCTCACTCCGGCCGGGGCGATCCCGCGCACCTCCAGCGGCAAGATCGGCCGGACCGCCTGCCGGTCGGCCTACCTGGACGGCAGTCTGAGGTCCGGGAAGGTGGCCAACGCCTTCCCCGACGAAGCGGAATAAGGATTCATGTCTGACACGGATACGCCCGACGCCCTTCCCGGTGCCGAGATTCTGATCGCTCCGGAGGGCAGGGGCGAAGCAACTTGGGAAATCGCTCCTGAGCAGGGGTTGACCGCCCCGCGCACCGACATGACGGTGGGCGAGATGCGCGAGTGGCTGCGCAACTGGGTGGCCAACGCGACGGGGCAGTCCGCAGACACGATCAACGAGTCCGTTCCGATGGTCGAGTTGGGCCTGTCCTCGCGCGACGCGGTGGCGATGGCCACCGATATCGAGGACCTCACCGGCGTGACCCTGACCGCGACGGTGGCCTTCCGGCACCCCACCATCGAGGCACTCGCGACGGTGATCGTCGAGGGCGAACCCGAACTCGAGGCCTCCGACGACGAGGACTGGACCCGTGCCCGCGACGTCGCGGAGATCGCCATAGTCGGCCTGGCCACCCGATTCCCCGGGGACATGAACACCCCCGACGAGATGTGGCAGGCGCTGCTGGAGGGCCGCGACGCGATAACCGATCTGCCCGAGGGCCGCTGGTCGGAATTCATGGACGAGCCCCGTCTGGCCGAACGGATCCGCAAGGCCCGCACCCGCGGCGGCTATCTCTCCGACATCAAGGGTTTCGACGCCGAGTTCTTCGCACTGTCGAAGATGGAGGCCGACAATATCGACCCGCAACAGCGGATGGCGCTGGAGTTGACCTGGGAGGCGTTGGAGAATGCCCGCATCCCAGCCTCAGCCCTGCGCGGCCAGAGCGTCGGGGTGTACATCGGCAGTTCCACCACCGACTACAGCTCCCTGGCGATGAGGGACCCGCGCCCCGCGCCCCCGTAGGCCATCCCCGGCACCGCCAGTTCGATCATCGCCAACCGGGTGTCCTACTTC
>JAHBAP020000365.1 GCA_018500005.2 Mycobacterium sp.
GAGATGGGGTCACGGGTCACGGTCCATCCGAGTACGGCGATGACCAGTGTGGACAGCATCACTTTCCACCCGTGCCCTCGGTGGTTGTTGGCCACGATGTGGAAGGCGCCGACGGCCAGGGCGACCGTCAGGCAGATCGGGAACAGGTACAGGTCGGCCACCATGTGTTGCAGGGTGTCGAACACCGGCCGGAACCAGGTCGCCAGCCAGTGCAGCCAGACCGAGCTCATCACGAAACGCAGCAGCCACAGCGCCAGGGTCAGCATCAGAATGTAGATGGAGGCTTGCAGCTGCAGCAGCATGGCGATGCTGTCGTGGCTGAAGCCGACGGTCACCGCGCTGGCCAGCCAGCCGACCCAACTACTGGGGTCCAGGCTCAGATCGGGGCCTGCTTCGGTGATGGCTTCGGCGGTGCTCACCGTCGACAGGTAGTACGCGCCGAGGGGGACGCCGTGACTGTCGGTGATCCCGGTCCACGCCATGGCGTTGACGACGGGGTAGGCCAGCGCCCGGGGTGCGGCGATCACCGCCCACAGTGAGAGAAGGTGGGTCGCCAACCAGATCGTGCTGACGCGTCGCAGCGCGGGCCGTAGCGCCATCTGGTAGCCGAACCATTCAGCGGCCCGGTTGAGGGTCAGGGTCGGGGTCATGCCGCTCCTGGTGTGGTGTCGAATGCGGAATGGATGCTCGGATCGGGTTGGCGGATGACCCGGATGGGGGCCGGCCGGCGGAACTCGTCGACGAAGAACCCGTAGCCTTCGCGATCGCCGCGCTGGGGAACCGTCGCGCCGCCGGTGGTGTCCTCGGCGTCGAACGCGGTGGGGTCGCGCATCTGGTCGACGGCCGGCTGGGCGAGGAAATACTCTTCGATGTCGGGATAGTCCTCGATGCGGATCCCCGCCAGGTTTACGACTTTTCGCGCCAGCGGTTCGTCCTCGAAGGGCATGATGAGTTGCTGGGTGATGAACTGATCGCCCATGAGCGCGAGGTCGGCCACGGGGTCTTGGGTGATGATGAGCAGCCCGGTGAAGTGTTTTCTCGCCCTGCGGCTGATGAGGTGGCAGTCGTCGGCCCCAGCCCGGGAATTGAGAAGGCCGCCTGCTTCTTCCAGAACGATCAGCCCGAAGCGTTCACGGTTGGCGAAGAACGCTAGACGTGCCAGCCGCACCAGCATTCCGTAGATGGCGACGGAGGCCAGTTTCCGCTCGGAGAGGTTGTTGTAGAGGTGCGGGGTGGCCATTTCCTCGGCGGTGGGAAGGTCGAGGCTTCCGGTCAACCAGATACTCACGTCCAGGGCCGCCAGGTCGGGGATCGGCAGCGTGGGATCGAAGATGGCGCGGGTGAAGTCGTGGGTCGCCCAGGACTGCAGGCTGACCAGCACGCCGCGCAGTTCGTCGGCCAGCGCAGTCACCTGGGGTGGTCTGGTGTCGATTGCGGTGCCGGGCGCCTGGATGCTGGCGAGGTAGTCGAGCAGCGAGGCGGTGCTGGGGATGCCGAGGCGCTCGCGGGCTGCCGGGGCCAGCGGTGTGCGCAGCCGGGCGGCCGGGACGCTGCGGGGGTCGATGCCCATCATGGGCAGCATGTAGTCCAGCCAATAGCCTCCGGCGACGTCGGCGGGGAAGATCCGCAGTGGGTCGCACCCGAACTCGTTGCCGGCCATGTCGATAACGGCGGTATTGGGGCGATCACCGAGGGCGGTGGCCCATTCGGTTCCCGGGTCGACGATGAACGCCTGGGCACCGCGCTGGATTTCAGCGCGGGTGATGCCTTTGGCGGCGTAGGACTTGCCGTATCCCGGCGCTCCGCTGCACAGCAGAACCGGGTTGTGGTTGCGCTTGGCGGTGCCGGGCAGATCCAGCAGGACTGCGGCGTTGAGGGCGTTGGATTGATTGAAGCCGAGCAGAACCCCGGTGGTGTTGCCGACCGACGATGAGGTCAGCGGAACAAAGCGGCTCCACTTGCCGGTGGTGGTGGGGTGGGCGAATTGCGCGACGCCGCTGCGGTGCAGCGGGACGCCGGGGTTGAACGCCGACCATAGCCGGGTCTGTGCGCCCCGGTAGTGGCGGATGACGATGTGCCCGGAGTTGGCCAGTTCCTCGCGCAGCCGTTTGATCGAGTAGTCCAGTGTGGCGGGGTCCCCAGCGCCGACGCCGATCAGGAAGGCCGCCTCGATGGGCCGTTCGTCGACATTGGCGGTCAGCAGCCGGTTGTACTCGGCCAATTGCCGCCAGGTCGTGGACAGCTCGTGGTCGCCGTTGCGGACGTCGCGGCGCTGTTCAAACTGGTCGGTGAGGTTGCCTTTGGCGCGGTCGTTGCGGATGAACTCCGTTTCCCGGTTGCGCATCTGCAGGGAGATCGCGAAGTCGAACACGGCCCCGGTGTCGAGGTCGTCGAGCGCGTCGAGGAACTCCGAGCCCGGGAAGGCGATGCCCTCGCGCGGCATATCGACGACGGGCAGGATCACCTGATAGCTGTCGGGCAGCAATCCCTCCGGGCTGCTCACCCGCAAGACCCGCTTCCAGGACGGCAGCCTCGACAGCAGGCCGGGGCGCGGGGCACGGTGGCCTTGATCGCCGTCGTCGAAGTCGGCGGCGGGGAAGGGCTCCGTCGAGTCGGCGGTGACCGATTTCAGTTGGGGCAGGGATTCATCGAAGACGCCCCGGAAGGCATTGCGCTTCCAGAACCAGTCGATCATGTCCTCAGTGACCGGGGTGGCCGCGAACTCCTCGGGCAGCGCCGAAATGATGTCGTCGGCGAGACGGTGGTAGGCGACCAGGGAGGACTGGCTTTCCTTGTCGCGGCCGGCGAGCCAGTCTTTGAGTTTGGTGGCTTGTCCGACCGGGCTGTGCCCGCCGCGGCCGGCGTCGACCGGGATGGACAGCCAGTAGATCCGCGTGCGGGGCCGGTTTTCGGCGAGGATCGGTTCGAGCATCTGGCAGGTGCGTGCCCATTCCAGTCGCCCGCGGTGACCGTGCAGCATCGCCCGGAGCAATTGGCGTTCGTCCTGCGGAACGGAAAGGCCGTAAATCCAGGTGCCGGAGGGCAGTTCACGGGCCAGGTCGCGGTGCCGGTCTGCCACGCCGGTGCGGCGCTTGGTGGATTGCAGGTAGTACCGCAGCCCGACGACCAGGAAGTCGGCGTAGACACCGTGTTTGGTGAAGCGCAGGTTGCCGATCGCCTGCTCGGGAGGTCCGACGAGGGCGTCGGAGTCGCTGCGACGGACCGCGGGGCGCACGGTGCGCCACAGCGCCGCGGCGCGGAACCCCAAGCCCGGTCTACCGGTGGGCAGAATCGCGCCGAGTCCTGACACGAGACCCGTCAGGGCCAGCCCGCTGAACAGCACCGCCCGGGCGTGACCGGAGTCCAGCAGCCTGACCGTGAAAATGAAAGTCATCGTCAGACCAAGTGCTGCCGGCGCGGCCACCCACAGCCGCAACGGCTTTCGGAACAGGAAGTCCGTGTAGACGGGGGTGTCGTGGATGCCATGGAAGAGCTGGGCGGAGTCCGTCATTGGCCGAACTGCCCCGTGGTGATGCCGGTCTGGTCGGTGGTCCGTTTGGTGCTGGTGTAGATGGCGTAGCTCGAGCCGACGATCACGGCGACCACGACACCGACCACAGCCCACGACACCGTCTCACCGATGCGTCCGCCGAAGAATGCGGCCATCGCTCGGGCGCCGGAGGCGATCAGGATCAGCACCACGATGACGCCGACCATGATGTTGTAGAGAGATCGGCTGCCGGAGACCAGATCGGTGGCAGCCAGCACCGTTGTGGTGGCCTGGGGTGCGGTGGCGAGCAGTGTTGCGAACATTGCGGGTTCCTTTCAGGGAGTGGTGAAGGCCGGCAATGGGGGCCGACCTCTGTCGGTGGAACACCCTGGGGCTCAGGGTTTTCCCGTACCGGGCAGCACTGGGGTCAGCTCCGCGTCCGGTGCGATTTGGGGGGCGAGGTCGAGCCCGGCCACGCTCCAGCGGCCGCTGGTGACAGTCAGGGTCATCGGGTAGTCCAGGCGCATCGGCGCGAACTGGCTTGTCACGACGTCGACGGTGGCGATGGCGTGCACGGTGGCCCCGTCGGCCGGGATGTCCTGATCGGGCACCGCGCGGGTGGATAGGAGTTTGACCAGGCTGGCTGAGCGGTAGGTGGCGGCGGGAACGAGTCCCGATTTGGGGGTGACGTAGCGCTCGAGATTGCCCTGGGCGGTGAGGTAACTGTTGAGGAATCCGCTGACCGTGGTGAACAGAATGGAGTTCGGTGCGACCGTGACGGGGTAGCTCAGCGGGACGTCGGCTCCCGGGCCGGGGCAGTTGACGAGCGCGGGCCGCAGGGTGGCACGCAAGCCATAGCGGCTGTAGAGCACGGGCAGTCGGTAGCAGGCCAGTCGGGGGCTGGCCGAGGCGAAGGGCCGCTCGGATACCGAGATGACAACCGACCATTGTTGGGAGTCGCCGCGGTCGTCTTGGAGGGTGACCGCCGAGATTCCGGGGGTGTCGGCGATGGTGGCCGGTGTTGTGGGGAGGCGGGTTTGGTCGTTGGCCGGCCAGCAGCTGGTCAGGCTGCGCTGCTGGCTTTGGCTGGCGGTCAGCAGCCGCACGACGCAGTCCTGGGCGAAGGTGCCGACCAGCATGGCCCGGTTCACCACGCTGCGGGCTGGGGTGGAGACATCGACCGGCTTGCCGAACACCCAGCCCCAGATCGTCGAGAGCGCCACAACCGTGCAGGACGCCAGGGCGACGGTCAGCGCGGCCTTGCGGGCCAGGCCACCGGAGGTGGTGAGCCGGTTGGTCCAGGTTTGAGTGAGCATCACGAAGGGCTTTCTGTTGGGCGAGTTGGGGATTAGGCCGGGGGATGGCCGAGAATCTTGATGGCCGATACCGCAAAGGTGCTGTCCACGGGATCGGTCGAGCTCGACGGGGCGGGAAGTCCTGGCAGCGAGAAGGTTTCGGTGGGCCCGGCCGACGCCGACAGGGAGGGGCCCACCGGCGGCAGTGCGGGATCGAAGATGCTGCCGCTGCTTCCCGGTGGCGGTGTTTGCGGTACGTCGGCGGGTGGGCGGGAGGTCTGCAACACGATCATGGTGATCTTGGAGGCCAGTACCCCGCGGCCAGGGACGGGTTGAACCGCCTCCCCGCGGATGTTGCCGGTCATTTGGGTCATGACCGTCGAGGGATCGCCGTCGAAGACCCACTGGACTCGGGTGAGGACCCGGTGAGCCAGCCATTGGTCATTGCCGGCGGCGTCGCTGCCCACCCATCCGGGGGTGATCGACAGCGCGGTCACCAGCATGGTGCGGCCCAAGTCCAACGTGAGTACCTGTCCGTCGACGCCGCCGCGGACGCAGACCCAGGCCCGGCTGGGATCGTCGCTGGCGACCGACTGGGCTGGTGTTGAACCCGCCGGGCAGTCCGCACTGGCGACGTAGGGGATCGCGGTGTCAGCACCGGGGTCGGCTGTTGCCGAGGGCGGTGCGGCGGCCACCACGCTGATCTGGGTGGAACCGTCCTCGCCCATCCCCGCATCAGGGGTGGGGTCGCGGCGCATCCCGAGCAGCATCGAGGTCACCGCGATGGTTCCGACAACGGTGGTGGCGAGGAAGCCAAGGGCCAGAGCCTTATTGAAGCGGGGCGGGGTGCGGGCGGCGTCGTCGACAGCATTCAGCGGTGCGGTGCTTGCGGTGGGTGCGACTACGGGCACGGCCGCGCTGGGCGCGGTCGATGAATCGGCCATCCAGGCGTGGTCCTCGGCGGCGTCGAAGACGTCGCCGGGGTCGTCGGGCGCCGGGAGGGATGCCGTAGGGGCGGAGTGTGTGTTGCGCGTCGATCGGCCGCCCCGCCGCTTACCGTCTTTTGGGTGAGGCGGTGCGGGGGATAGCGGCTCGTCGAGGTTGATGGGATCAAGGTCGGCGTAGTCGTGGTAGTCCGCCGGCGGCTCTTGAAGCCACCACGGTCCGAACTCGTCGCCGTGATCGTCCTCGACATGGCTCTCGGCGGCGTTCGCCGTTGTCGGCGGCTCCGGGGCGTCGTGGGTCGCGTCGTCGCCGCAGCTGGCCGGTGTTGGTTCCTGCGGAGCGTCGGTGACGGCGAGAACTGACGCGACGGGTTCCGCGGCGGCGTCATCACCGGGTTGAGCGGATTGCGGATCGCCGTCGTCGTCGACACCGTCGGAAACAGCCTCTGCGGCAGCAGGTTCCACTGTGTGCTGCGGTTCGGAGGACTCGCCGTAGAGGTCGTCGAGCCACATTTGGGTGCGTTCCCAGGTGTGTTCGACCGAGGGGCGGGTGCTGGTCATCGCGCCGGCCTCGGGGGCAGCGAGCGAGCATGCGCCGCCCACCCACCGTGCTGGGCGACCGGATAGGTCATCGTCGGGTGTGCGGGCCGCGGCGCGGCCGGGGCCTGTGGCGGCCTGACGGGGGCGCTGCGACGCCGGCCGTAGGCGACGACACCAGCGACCAGCAAAGCGACGATGCTGACGGCGACGAGGTGGGTCGCGATCACTGAGACCACCGCGAGCGCAGCGGCCACCATGAAAACCATGGCGGTCGTGACCGCTGCCACGATCACTTTCAGAGCTGTCATTCCCGGTCCTTTCCTTGACCTTTTCGTCACGGTAAGGGCGGGTGGGGGGTTGTTACGGCCAGCGCTGAGGCTGGCAGTAACAATTCGCTGGCGGCGTTACGTTGCCTGTGTGGATGGAATACCCGAGACCGGCTGGGCGCGCCTCAGCTACTACATCGACGTGCGTTTGGCGCAGTTGCGGTGGTCGCTGGAGGACCTTGCCGCAGCCGGTGGGCCGGCCCCGGGGACGCTCTACAAGGCGCGTCGACAGGGCCGGCCATTGCGGGCGCGGACCGCGACCCGGCTGGAGGCCGCCCTGGGTTGGCCGGTCGGCTCGGTGCCGCGAGTGTTGTCCGGAGGCACCCCGGAGTCCCCGCTGTCGGCGCCCCCGCAGGCGCGGGTCGGTGACGTGGCCGCCGAGTTGGCTGCCAGCAGCGGTGTGAGCGCTGCCCATCGTGAACTGCTCATCAAAGAGGTCCTACTCGCAGTGGCCACCGTGCTCAACATCCCGCAAGCCGGACCCGACGATCCCGGCCGGGAGGTGGCCGATGCCCACGCCTCCTGACCGATTCGATGAGATCCGCCGTAAGTGGATCGCGCGCTATCAGCATGGGTTCACGTTTCAGAAGCGCCGCCAGGAGGTCTTGGCACGCCAGATCCGAGACAGGGCGTGGGAGAAGACCGGCGCCCGCGTCGATCCCGCTGACGACGACGTCATCCACTCCCTGTTCCGGCGGGGCCACAACACCGTCTACGCGCTGCAGGACTTGGCCATCATCGGTGTGCTGGCGATAGCCGCGCCGCTGGGGTGGCCGCTGGGGAAGGCGCTCTATCACAGCGTCATTCAGCTCATTCCCGGTGAGTTGCGGTCCTATCCGATCGCGGCGTTCCTGTGGTCGGCGGTGATCGTCGGAGTGCCGCTGCCGTTGCTCTACAGCCCAGGTGCGTCCTGGGCCACGACACTGGTCATCCCCTGGATCATCGCGCAGGTTCCCGCAGCGCTGCTGGCCGCGGGGATCTACGGCATCCTCGAAGGCTGGCTCGCTGTCGACGGTGCCCGCGACTGGTGGCCGATGCGCCCACCGGCCGACCACGACGTGGTCGATTTCGGGCTGCACCCTGACGACCTGACCATGCCGCCGACCCCGTTCAACACCATCAGTGAGGCCCCGCTGGGGGAGCGCACGCCTATCAGGCGCGATGCGGAGCATCATGGTTAAGCAGCCGCAGACCCCCTATTGCGGCTTCGTCCGCGACGAAAACGACTACCTGCATGTGGTTCGCTCCGCCGCGCATGTGCTGGTGACCGGACCCACCGAGATCGGCAAATCACGCAGGATTCTGCTTCCCGC
>JAHBAP020000233.1 GCA_018500005.2 Mycobacterium sp.
CTGTGCCCGCGCCGCCATCTGCTGGGCGAACAGGGCGGTCTGGATGCCGTGGAACAACCCCTCCAGCCAGCCGACCAACTGGGCATGGGCGATCCGCAATTCGGCGTCCGAGGGCACCGAGTCCTCGGAGAACGGCAGCGCCAGGCGGTGCAACTCCTCGCGCAGTTCTGGGGCCAGGCCGCCCTCGAGTTCGCTGATGCTGGTGGCGTGGATCTCCCGCAGCCTGCTGCGACTGGCGTCGTCCAACGGTGCGGCCTTCACCTCCTCGAGCAGTTGCTTGATCATGGTGCCGATCCGCATCACCTTGGCCGGTTGCTCGACGAGGTCGGTGATCGACCGCTGCCCGTCTTCGTCGGCACCCGCCCCGCCCTGCTGGGCGCTGAGGACCTCGATGTCGCCGTCGCTGTTGTTCTCTGTCATGCGTGTGGTTTTCCCGTTTCGCCTGTCCCGCGCCATTCGTAGATGCGCGCGCCGCCGTTGTCGTAGATCTTGGCCCACGACGCGGACTTGTCCAGTGACACTAGCCCGTCGGGCATCACGAAACCCCGGACGACCGGGCTGCTGATGAGTACGTATTTGATGTTCAGCGCCCGTACCGCCTCGGCGATCCGCGGGTCGTGGTCGGCGTCGTCGGCGTAGGCCCAGAACAGGAACCGGTTGCGGCCGGGCCCCTGCTGCACCGGGTAGTCGTAGTGCGTCCACAGCGGGTGCAGGTCGGCCACCGCGTACATCCAGGCGCTGCCGTCGACGTTGGCGTTGCCGATCAGGGTGTCGTGCGCCCCGGGCAGGGCGGCCAGGTGGGCGAAGGCCTCCAGATCCCGTTCGTCGACGATCACCTGGTCGTACTTCTCGCCCATCAGGAACCGGTGCCGAGGGAAGTAGTGCCAGGCCAAACCGGTGCACACCCCGACCAGCACAGTGGCCGTCGCGCCGACCCAGAATCGGGACGGCAGCGTCACCCGGCGCCGGATCAGCGTCGTCACCACGAGCGCCCCGGAGAACGCGGCGATCCCGGCCATCGGGGTCAGCAACAGGTTCACCACCCCGGCCAGTCGCCGCGGGTCGCTGTAGAACAACTCGCTGTAGCGGCCGACTACGGCGCCCACCGGACCGCCGAACGGGGACGAGGAGTAAACGATCGACGCCACCAACAGCAGCCACACCGCGGCCGGCCACCAGATCCGCTTGATCAGCAGCAGCACGAAACCCGCGGCGGACAGGGCGATCAGGATGTTCTGGATCGGGAAGTCGTTGAGGTGGCGGGTGTGCTGCAGCACCGCGTCGAACAGCGCCTTGCGACGGCCCTCATAGGTAAGGAACTCGTGGCCGGTGATGATCTCGGCCTGCTGCAGCACGCCGAGGAACTGCGGCAGCAGAACCGCCAGTGTCGGTACCGCGATCGAAGCCAGCGAGGCGAAGTCCGGCAGGCGTCCGCGCACCGGGTGGCGCAGCGCGTCCAGCAGCCACCACGTCGCCAGGAACGTCACCGCCACCACACCGGCGGTGATGTGCACCGAGAACACCGCGATCATCGCCAGCACGGCCAACGGAATCCGGTCGCGATGGGATAGCGACGAGGTCACCAGGACGAACGCCGGCACCGCGATCCCGTAGCCCACCAGGTTCGGAATCGAGGCGGTGTCGAACTCGACGTAGGGCACGGCGGTGAAGGACGCCGACAGCCCGGCCGCGGTGGCTGCCGCACCCGCCACCTGCCACCGCCCGGTCCGGCCGGCCAGTAGTTGCCAGGTGAGCAGGGCCGCGCTGAGCGGAAACAGCCACACCGCTGCCGCTACCGAACTGAGGGTGTAGGCGGTGGTCGGAGCCGCGCCGGCCAACTGCGCCAGCACCGCGGCCAGCGCGTGGAACGTCGACGGGTAGTAGAGGGCGTCGTGGGTCTCGACGTTGCGCAACTCGCCCATATGCGTCGGCGAGGCCTGTCCGGTGTCGAGGATCCAGCGGATGGTGTTGGCGTGCCAGACGGCATCCCAGTTGCTCGGGATGGACTGCCAGTCTGGCAACCCACGCCAGGCCGCCAGCCAGATCAAGACGGCACCGAGCGCTACACCGGCGCCGGCGGCCAGCGCCGGCCAGTCCCGGCCGTCGCCGGTGCCGCGCCGCGAGCCTCCCCGCCGGGTCAGCAAAACCCGATAGCCCATCACCAGCAGGAGAACGGCCGCCAGTGTGGCGGCCGCGGTGAGCGCGTCCCACCGGATACCGAGCGCCCCGAACGGAACGATGGCAAGCGCCACGACGCCGTAGGTGAGTGCCGGGCCGACGGCGACGGCCAATGGCCAGCGCACCCCGCCGGCCCGGGCCACCAGAGCGCCGGGCACGGTCAGCAAGGCAACCGCGACAAGCACTCCGGAGCCGAAGTTCACTGCCCTAGTATGGTGACGCGGTCGGGGTCGCCGTTGGGCGGGTTGTACGGCTTTCACCCGGCTGTCGCAGTTCGCGAACGGCCCGAAGGTGGTGCGATGGTGTACGACGTCGCCCGTGTGCGCGGTCTGCACTCGGATCTCGGTGATGGTTGGACGCGATTCGACGCCCCTGCCGCCATGCTGATCCCGCAGACCGTGGCGAGCACCGTGGCGACCGCCTTCCGCAATGCCGCCGCTAATCCCGCGAGCCCGCATCCGGCGGCCCAGAGAAGCGTCGCCCTCCTCGATGCCGCCCGGCGGGCAGTCGCCGATCTGCTCAACGCCGACCCCGCCGGCGTCGTTCTCGGCCCGGACCGCGCCGCGTTGCTGGCTTCCCTGGCCGACGCCTCCTCCACCCGGGCCGGCCTGGGCAGCGAGGTGGTGGTCAGCCGGCTCGCCGACGAAGCCAATATCGCGCCCTGGCTGCGTGCGGCCGACCGGTACGGCGCGAAGATCAAGTGGGCCGAGGTCGATATCGAGACCGGCGAAATGCCGTTGTGGCAGTGGGACGAACTACTGACCGCCGACACCCGACTGGTGGCGGTTCCGTCCGCCTCGCCGATCCTGGGCACCGTCGTCGACGTCGCGGCCATCGCCGGGCAGGTGCACGCACGCGGCGGACTGGTGGTGGTGGACCACTCCGCCGCCGCGCCGTACCGGCTGCTCGACATCGCCGAGGCGGAGGCCGACATCGTGGCGGTCAACGCCGCGGCTTGGGGCGGCCCACCGATCGGGGCGCTGGTGTTCCGGAACCCGATGCTGATCGACACCTTCGCGTCGGTGTCACCAAATCCGTACGCGTCGGGGCCGGCCCGCCTGGAGATCGGCATGCACCAGTACGGACTGCTGGCCGGGCTGGTCTCCAGTGTGGAGTACCTGGCCGCCCTGGATGAGGACGCCCAGGGCAGCC
This sequence comes from Mycobacterium sp., assembly GCA_018500005.2. Lineage (GTDB taxonomy): Bacteria > Actinomycetota > Actinomycetes > Mycobacteriales > Mycobacteriaceae > Mycobacterium. The sequence continues at coordinate 3,331 of JAHBAP020000233.1, forward strand.
GGCGCGAAAGACTGACGCAGTCAATGGAATCCGCACAGCAGTACCTCGGCACCGTGTTCGACTATCTGATGACGGCGTTGTCGTCGCTTCCGCTCGTCACGGTGATCGGCGACCCGCCGGACCGGCTGCCCTTGGTGAGCATCGCGGTCAGCGGGGTGCCCGCAGAGCAGGTCGTGCAACGGCTGGCCGACAACGGGATCCTGGCGGTCGGCAACCCCGTCTCGCGGGTGCTCGACATGCTCGGCGTCGACGAGATCGGCGGCGTGCTGACCCTGGGTCTGGCGCACTACTCCACCATGGCCGAGGTCGACCATCTAGTGCGGACGCTGGCCTCCCTCGGCTGACGGCACTTAATCTGGCGTGATGGCTCATGTGGGGTCGGTCAACCTGGCCCGGGTCGGGGTCAAACCCGATATCCGGGCACGCGGTCGGTCGACGGGTATCGACAAGGTGCCCACCGGCGAAGTGACGGTGGTGCGCGCCCCCGGCCCGACGGGTAGCGGGTTGGTCGGCGACACGATCGGCAACCAGAAGTTGCACGGCGGTGACGACCAAGCCGTGTACGCCTACGCCCGGGAGGATCTCGACCACTGGGAAACGGAACTCGCGCGCGCTATCACCAACGGGATGTTCGGTGAGAACCTCACGACGGTGGGCATCGATGTGACGCGGGCCCGGATCGGTGAGCGTTGGCGAATCGGTGACGAGGGACTCGTCCTGGAGGTTTCCGCGCCACGCACCCCCTGCCGGACATTCGCGGCGTTCCTGGCGGCCGAGAATTGGATCAAGAGGTTCACCGCGGCCGCGAAGCCGGGCGCCTACCTGCGAGTGATCTCACCCGGGGCGGTCCGGGCCGGCGACGGGATCGCCGTCGAACATCGCCCCGACCATGACGTCACCATCGAAATGGCCTTCCGTGCCAGGCTGTCCGAACCGGACCTGCTGCCGAGGTTGTTGGCGGCCGAAGCGCTGTCCGCCGAACTCAAGGCCTATGCGGTCCGGCGTTCGGGTGCCGACGCCTGAGCGGGCGTCCAACCCGTCCCGGCTCTAAAGCGTCAGCAGAACTTTCCCCGACGTCTCGCCGGACTCCAGCACGCGGTGTGCTTCGGCGGCGGCCTCGATCGGGAAGCGGGCGCCGATCACCGGCCGGACAGTTTCCGCGGCGATCATCGGCCACACCGAGGCGACCACCTGATCGACGATCACATCCTTGCCGTGCGGACCGCCGACGGGGCGCCCGCGCAGGGCGGTGCCGAGTATCGACAGC
>JAHBAP020000315.1 GCA_018500005.2 Mycobacterium sp.
CCCCAGGGCTACAGCCGCTGCCGTTCCGGTTTGCAGCAGGGCGACGGCCGTGCGGGTCAGCAGCGCGAAGTAGACCAGCAGAGCCAGGCAGAGAAACCCGATCAGCAGTCCGACCCGCGAAATCACAGGTCCATCAGTACTTCCAGGCCGATGGTCAGACCCGGCCGCCGCGAGATCTGGCGCACCGCGAGCAGCACACCCGGAACGAACGACGTGCGGTCCATGCTGTCGTGGCGAATGGTAAGCGTCTCCCCCATGGTGCCGAACAGCACCTCCTGGTGGGCCACCAGGCCGGTCACCCGGACCGAGTGCACGGGGATACCGTCGACGTCGGCCCCACGCGCGCCGGGCAGCCCGGTGCTGGTGGCATCGGGGTTGGGCGGCATACCTTTTCGGGCCTGGGCGATGAGCATGGCCGTTCGGGTGGCGGTGCCGGAGGGAGCGTCGGCCTTCTGCGGGTGGTGCAATTCGATGACTTCGGCCGACTCGAAGTACGGGGCGGCCTTCTGCGCGAAGTACATCGACAGCACCGCGCCGATCGCGAAGTTGGGAGCGACCAGCACACCGGTCTTCGGCGAGTCCGCCAGCCAGCCCCGCACCGTGGCGAGCCGGTCCTCGGTGAACCCGGTGGTTCCCACCACGGCGTGAATACCGTTATCGATGAGGAACTTCAGATTGTCCATCACCACGTCGGGGTGGGTGAAGTCGATGACCACCTCGGTGGCACTGTCGGGGAACATCTCCAATGCATCGCCGGCATCGACCTCAGCGCTCAACGTCAGGTCGCCGGCGTCGCGGACCGCCGCGCACATAGTCGTCCCGACCTTGCCTCTGGCGCCCAATACCCCGACTCGCATGCACAGCAGCGTAACCGGTTCGCCCGCGGACAAACCCGTCTCAGCCCGGTGCTCCGTGGTCTACGCTCCCGGCGGGAACGGCGCACCGGGAGGGAGTGTCTGTGAAACTCGTTGTGGTGGGCGGTGTGGCCGCCGGGGCCTCGATCGCAGCGCGGGCCCGACGACTCGATGAGTCGGCGGAGATCATCGTCTTCGAACGAGGCCACCACGTTTCTTTCGCCAACTGCGGTCTGCCGTATCACGTGGGAGAGGTGATCACCGACCGCGACCGGCTGCTGCTCCAAACCCCGCAGAGTCTGCGCGATTCGCTCAACATCGACGTCCGGATCGGCACGGAGGTCGTCGCGATCGACCCGGCGGCCCGCACGGTACGGGTGCGTGAGGTCGATTCCGGCTCCGAGTACACCGAGGACTACGAATACCTGGCGCTCACCCCCGGCGCCGTGCCGGTCCGACCGCCCCTGGCCGGAATCGACCACCCCGCCATCGAATCGCTCCGCCGTATCGGGGACATGGACCGCATCAAGGCGCGGATCGACCGCGAACTGTCCGAACAGAAGGCGGGCCGCCGCGAGCCGGTGCGGGCGGTGGTGATCGGAGCCGGCTACATCGGTCTGGAGATGGCCGAGAACCTGCACCAGCGCGGGGTGCGGGTCGATGTCGTCGAACGGGCCAACCAGATCCTGCCGCCGGTGGACCGGGAGGTCTCCATTCCCGTCGAACAGCATCTACGCGGCCGTGGCATCGCCGTTCAGTTGTCGACGACGGCGGCCGCTTTCACCGCCCTGCCCGACGACCGGGTCGGCGTCGAACTCAACAACGGCACCACCATCCCGGCTGACCTGGTGGTGCTGGCGGCCGGCGTGCGGCCCGACAGCACACTGGCCGTCGCAGCCGGCCTCGAACTCGGCGAACACGGCGGGATCGCGGTGGACACCCACATGCGAACCTCCGATCCCCACATCTGGGCCGCCGGCGATGCGGTGGAGACCCCGAATCCGGTGTTGCCCGGCAGCTATCTCAACCCGCTTGCCGGACCGGCCAACCGGCAGGCGCGGGTCGCCGCGGAGAACATCTGCGGACGAACCACCGAATACCTGTCCACCCAGGGCACCTCGATCGTGAAGGTGTTCGAGATGGTGGCCGGCGGCACCGGCCCCACCGAGCGCCAACTCAAGTCGGCCGGTATCGACTACCGGGCAGTCCACGTCCATCCGTCCGGTCACGCCGGTTACTACCCGGGAACGGCGATGATGCACCTCAAGGTGCTCTTCGATCCCGACGGCGGTCGCATCCTCGGTGCGCAGGCATGCGGATTCGACGGCATCGACAAACGGCTCGATCTGCTGGCGATGGCAGTGCGCCAGCACATGACCGTCTACGACCTCGAGCACCAGGAACTGGCCTATGCCCCGCCGTTCGGGTCGGCCAAGGATCCGATCAACATGGCGGGATTCGTGGCCTCGAACGTGCTGCGGGGCGACTTGCGACTCTGGTACGCAGAGGATTTCCCAGCCGCGACCGAAGGTGCGCTGCTGGTCGATGTGCGCACACCCGAGGAATACGAGTTGTGGCACATTCCGGGGGCGGTCAACATCCCGTTAGCCACCCTGCGCGACGTGATCGCCGCCGGTCAACTGGATCCGGCCAGGCCGGTGCGGGTCTACTGCGCGGTGGGTTTCCGGTCCTACCTGGCCTATCGCGTGCTGGTGCAGAAGGGATTCAGCGACGTCGCCGCGCTGTCCGGCGGATCCACCACCTTCAAGGCGGTCCACGACAAGCCTGAGGACACCTACGAGGCACAGGCGCCGGTGGAGTCCTACGCCGAAACCGCCTCGGCGATAACGGGTTCGACCGCCACCAGTGGCACGGTGATCGACCTGGACTGCACCGGACTGGCCTGCCCCGGGCCCATCATGAAGCTGACCAGGACGATGGCGGGACTGGTCCCAGGGGACGAGGTTCGGGTCACGGTGTCAGATCCCGGATTCGCACTGGACGCGCCGGCATGGGCGTCCAAGAACGGCCATCGCCTCGTCGAAATCGCCCCGCAGGGGTCCGGATACGTTGCCACGCTGCGCAAGGGCGGTGCCCCGGCCGCCACCGCCGCATCAACTCCGGCGACGAACAAGACCTCGATGGTGGTGTTCTCCGGCGATCTGGACAAGCTCATCGCCGCCTTCATCATCGCCAACGGAGCCCTGGCGATGGGCGAGCAGGTCTCGATCTTCTTCACCTTCTGGGGCCTCAACGCGCTGCGACGGGACGACGCGCCCAAGCGGGACAAAACGGCTCTGGAGAAGGTGATGTCGGTGATGATGCCGACCGGCGCCGACGACCTCCCGCTGTCGACGATGAACTTCGGCGGCGCGGGCGCCTCGATGATCAAGAAGGTCATGCACGATCACAAGGTTCCCGATCTCGTCGAACTGATCGCCTCGGCGCAGGAGAACGGCGCGCGTCTCATCGGCTGCACGATGACGATGGAGTTGTTGGGAATCACCGAGAGCGACCTGATTGCGGGAGTCGAGTTCGGCGGTGTCGCAACATTTTTGGGCGAGGCGCACGAATCGGGAACGACGCTGTTCATCTGAGCCACGACCGTTGCGCCCCGGCCTCACAGAGGCGCGGCGCCGCGCAGGTGCTCGAAGATCAGCGAGGTCTGGGTTCCGGCGACGTCGGAGTCGGCGTTGAGATTGTCGACGACGAACGAGCGCAGGTCTTCGGTGTCGCGCGCGGCCACGTGGATGATGAAGTCGTCCGCGCCTGCCAGGAAGTACACGTCGATCACCTGGGGGCGACGACGGATCTGCTGCACGAACTGCCGGATCTTCCCCCTGGCGCCGGACCGCAGGCTCACCGAGACCATCGCTTGCAGTGGCAGGCCGATCGCCGCGGGGTCGATGTCGGCGTGGA
>JAHBAP020000618.1 GCA_018500005.2 Mycobacterium sp.
CACGGCCCCTCGCCGGCCTCCGGGTGGGCCGGGTACTCCTCGTAGACAGCGAGTTCGTTGCCGACCGCACCGGCGGCGATGAGTTCGCGGCAACCGGCCACCTCGGTCAGCGACACCACACCGCCGCCCCGGGCCGGGTCGACCCGCAACCGGTGGACGTCGTTGGCGATCTCCACACCGCCGACCGGTTCCCAGCCAGACGGCGTCGTCCCCTCCACCACCCGGTAGGTGCGCCACCCCAGCGAACCGACGTCACCGGCCCGCCAACTCACCGAGTGCCCGTCGTCCTCGACCAGCGCCGGGTGCTGGGTCCCGGCCGCGTCGAGCACCTGGACATCACCGGCCACCGGCTCCTGCAGACGAACGGTCACGATGTCGGATCGGTTGTGCGCCAAAGGGTTCCACACCACCACTGAAGGAAGCTCGGCGTCCACCGCGTTCGAGAGCAGCGTCAGGGCGCCGCCCCGTGCAGCGCGCCCCAACTCCCAGGCGTCACGCCACCCGGTGAGCAGATCCAGGTACACCTGATCGGACTCGCTGCCGGTGATGGCGTCGTGGTGGGCGCCCCAGGCCAGTTGCACCCACGCCTTGGCCAGGGCGGCCTCCGGGTAGCGGGCGCCGCCGAGCAGCGAGGCGAACACCGCGAAGCGTTCGGCGCCCAGGACCGCGTCCTCGGCGGCCCGGTTGGCCTGCTTGGTGTCGATGTAGGAGACGTCCTTGCCGGTGTAGATCGGGTTCATGTCCCGGGTCTGCGGCGAGGGCGCACGATCCCCCAGTTCGTCGCGCACGGCGGCGAAGAACTCGCCGGGCACACCGCAGACGAAGCGCGGCCAGCAGTAGCGGGCGTTCCAGTCCCGGTGGATCTCGGTGACCCAGGTGTTGGGCGGGGTGTAGTCGGTGCCGACCGGCAGCAGCACATTGCGGGTCAGCGCAACGGACTTCAACTGCCGGAACAACTCGAAGGTGGCGTCCTCGGCCTCGGCCAGCGAGGTCGAGGAATCCATCCACCACCCGGCCGAGTAGTGCGCCGGCATGTAGTGGGTCAGCAGGCCCATCCCGGACGGGGCGATCCACTCGAACTCGCTGCGGAACTGCATCCGCCGGGGATCTCCCCCGCCCGCCATCGGCCCCCACTGGTGGTGCGGCCCGCGCGCCCAGGAACTCGAGGTCAGGCCGGCAGCGGCGGCCATCCCCGGAAACTGCGGGTCGTGGCCGAACACGTCGAGCTGCCACGCCGTGGCCGGTGAAGCACCCAGCACGTCACGCTGAAAACCGATGCCGGCCACGAAGTTGCGGATCGACGTCTCGGCGCCGGTGAGGTTGGTGTTGGGCTCGTTGTAGGTTCCGCCCATCACCTCCACCCGCCGGTCGGCGAGGAACCGGAGCAGATCGGCGCGGTCCTCCGGGTGGGCGTCGAAGTAAGGCTTGAGGTAGTCGACCTCGGCCAGCACGAACTTGTAGTCCGGGTCGCGACGGGCCATCTCGAGGTGGGCGGCCACCAACGCGAAGGCGTTGTTCTGTTTGCACCGGCCGGGCGGATCCTCGGTCCACACGCTGGTGTAGGCGCCCTGGGTGTTCCACCACACCGGGTCGTAGTGGAAGTGGCTGATCATGTACATCGTCCAGCCGGGCTCGGCGACGGTGAACTCGAAGTCGAGTTCCTCGGCCCCGGCAATCACCCGCGCCGCGCGGCGCCGCCCGGGCACCGGGTCGTCCACCCGCACCGGCACTTCCAGCACCCCGTCCGCGGCGGAGCGGGGCTCACCGGCGGTACTCAGCCCGTCGCCCTCAACCCGTACCGGACCGGGATCGCCGGTGTGGGTGACCCGGACCAGTTGCAGCGGGTCATCGGCTTTGCCGACGAACAGTTCGGTTGACTCCGCCGCGCTCAGCTGCACACGGCAAATCTACGGGACGTCAGCGGGAGACGTGCTTTTCGTCCTTGTCCCGCAGGTTCGCCGAACCGATCACCAACAGCACCCCGAAACCGACCTTGGCCAGCAAGTCGACGATCGCAAAGACGGCCACTTCCTGGCCCAGCGAGATCGTGCCCATGCCCTCGGTGCCGGCGATCCACACCAGCGGGTAGACCAGCCACAGCACTATCAGGGTGGTCAGCAGCCGGGTGTAGAGCTTGCTGTGATCGCTGCCGCGGGAGACTGCGTCGATCCTCATCGGCCCGGCGATCAGGTAGAGCACCACCAGAAATGCCAGACAACCGATGGCGAACCACGACCACCGGACGTGGCTCTCGGCCGACAGCGCGGCGAACAGTCCAGTCGCGACCATCATCAGGTCCGCACCCACCAGGCCGCCGATGCGGCCGTTCTGCTCGCGGGCGTGCAGCGCCCTGACCCGCGGCATGCCGACGGTGGCCAGCCCGATCAACAGCAGCGGCGTGGTCAGCGCCCAGTCGACATAGCGCGCCCAGTACACAGTCCGCGCGGCGCCCTCGGCGTCGACGAAGGTGTGGATGCCCTGCCCGTTGGCCATCGCGAAGTAGGCACACGCCGCGATCGCGCAGATGAACCCGCTGCTGACCACGTGGTGGATGCGGTCCTCGGGAACCTTGAGCCCGAGACCCGCGATGACCGCGAGGCCGATCAGCATGCCCGCGGCGCCTATCCATAACCAGGTTTGGGTCGACACGAGCGAGAAATATACGAGGTGCCCGTTTATCGGGTGCGCCGGCAGCGATCGGCGTCGTCTGCGAAGTCGAGAAATTAGTGCTGACGACCCGGAATTTGGCAGACTTCCTCAGATGAGTTCCACCGATCACCGCGAACTGGCGAAGCTGGATCGGGTGCCGTTGCCGGTCGAGGCGGCTCGCATCGGGATGACGGGCTGGCAGCTCACCCGCACAGGGTTGCGGATCTTGACCCGATTGCCCGCCAAGGGCCCCCTGCAGGACAAGGTCCTCGGAGAGATCCCGCAGACCTTCGCCGACCTTGGCCCCACCTACGTCAAGTTCGGCCAGATCATCGCCTCCAGTCCGGGGGCGTTCGGAGAGCAGTTGTCCCGGGAGTTCCGCAGCCTGCTCGACGCCGTGCCGCCGGCCGACACCGCCGAGGTGCACAAGCTGGTCAGGAAGGAACTCGGCGCCGACCCCGCCGAGTTGTTCGCGACCTTCGACGAGGAACCGTTCGCCTCGGCCTCCATCGCCCAGGTGCACTACGCCACCCTGCGCACCGGCGAGGACGGCGTCGTCAAGATCCAGCGCCCGGGCATCCGGCGCCGGGTGGGCGCCGATCTGCAGATCCTCAAACGCTTCGCCCAGGTGGTGGAGTTGGCCAAGCTCGGCCGGCGACTGTCGGCGCAGGACGTGGTGGCCGACTTCGCCGACAATCTCGCCGAGGAACTCGACTTCCGCATCGAGGCGCAGTCGATGGAGGCCTGGGTTTCGGGCCTGCACGGGTCCCCGCTCGGGCGCAATATCAAAGTGCCGCAAGTGCATTGGGAGTTCACCAGCGAGCGGGTGCTCACCATGGAGCGGGTGCGCGGGGTGCGCATCGACGACGCCAAGGCCATCCGCAAGAAGGGGTTCGACGGCACCGAGTTGGTCAAGGCGCTGCTGTTCTCCACCTTCGAGGGCGGACTGCGGCACGGCCTGTTCCACGGCGACCTGCACGCCGGCAACCTGCTCGTCGACGACGACGGCCGGATCGTGTTCCTGGACTTCGGAATCATGGGCCGCATCGACCCGCGCACCCGCTGGCTGCTGCGCGAACTGATCTACGCGCTGCTGGTCAAGAAGGACCACGCCGCCGCCGGCAAGATCGTCGTGCTGCTGGGCGCGGTGGGCACCGTCAAACCCGAGGCCCAGGCCGCCAAGGATCTGGAGGCCTTCGCCGCACCGCTGACGATGAAGACCCTCGGCGACATGTCCTACGCCGAGATCGGCCGCCAGCTGTCGACGCTGGCCGACGCCTACGACGTCAAGCTGCCACGGGAACTGGTACTGATCGGCAAGCAGTTCCTCTACGTCGAGCGCTATATGAAACTGCTGGCACCGAAATGGCAGATGATGGGCGACCCGCAGTTCTCCGGTTACTTCGCCAACTTCATGGTGGAGGTCAGCCGGGAGCATCAGAAGGACGTCGAGGTCTAGTGGAGATCCGAAGCGGCTACGCCGTGGTCCCTTGGGGGCAGGAGCGAAGCGACTCGGGGGAAGATTCCGGCGAGTTAGAACTGCATTACGAAGACCTCGGCGACATCGACGCCCCGCCGATCCTGCTCATCATGGGCCTGGGCGCGCAGCTGACCCTGTGGCACAACGAGTTCTGCCAGAAGCTCGTCGAC
>JAHBAP020000044.1 GCA_018500005.2 Mycobacterium sp.
CCTGCGCGGGGCCGCCCGCCGGCGAGCCTTCCGGATCTGGCTCGACCAACGCCGCGCCGCCCTGGTGTGGCTGGCACCCGGCTACGAGCATCCCGGCGACCCCCGCCAACCCGACAACACCCACAAACATTGAGATGAGCAGTCTGGCCCTGGACATCGGCGGCACCAAGATCGCTGCCGGCATCATTGACGCGAACGGCCAAGTGCTGCAACAGAATCGGCAACCCACGCCGCGCAGCGACGACCCCGAGGAAGTGTGGGCCGCAGTTGAACGCGCCATCGCCGACGCCCTCGCCGCTGCGGGCGGTGAAGTCGACGGGGTGGGCATCTCCTCGGCCGGACCCATCAACCTTCCGGACGGCACGATCAGCCCGGTGAACATCACCGCCTGGCGCGGGTTCCCGGTCCACGACCGGGTTGCCGGTGCGGTGCCCGGAGTCCCGGTGCGCCTGGCCGGCGACGGGCTGTGCATGGCCCTCGGCGAGCACTGGCGCGGCGCCGGACGGGGTGCGGCCTTCATGCTCGGCATGGTGGTGTCCACCGGCATCGGTGGCGGATTGCTGCTCGACGGGGTGCCCTACGACGGGCGTACCGGCAACGCCGGGCACGTCGGCCACATGATCGTCGACCTCGACGGGCCGCCGTGCAGTTGCGGTGCCCGCGGCTGTGTGGAAGCCATCGCCAGCGGGCCGCGCCTGGTCGCCTGGGCCCGCGAGCACGGCTGGGTCGGGGCTGATGCCAAGGAATTGGCCGATGCCGCCGCAACCGGTGACGCCGTCGCCGGCCTGGCCTTCCAGCGCGGCGCGCGGGCGATCGCGGCGATGATCGCCTCGGTGGCTGCCAACTGCGACATCGACCTCGTCGTCATCGGCGGGGGAGTGGCCAACGCCGGACCGGTGTTGTTCGATCCGCTGCGCGAAGCCCTCGGCGACTACGCGACTCTCGACTTCATCCGCGCACTGCGGGTTGCTCCGAGTGAACTCGGCGGGGATTCAGGCCTGGTTGGAGCGGCGGCCCTGCTGCGAACTCTTAGCTGATCTTCAGCCCAAAGGGAAGGGGTATTTGGTACTTTTCGTGGAAGTGCTTCAAGAAGCGGAGCGGACTTTATGAGTTGGTTCATCGGATACGCACTGGTGGCATTGCTCGCCGCCAGCGTCACCTCAGTCGTCGGGGATCGTTTCCACGCCGGTGACGGTGTCGCAACTCTGCTCTCCGCTCTTCTATGGCCGGTCCTTGCCATCGGTGTCGTGCAGGCGGCGCTGTGGACTCTGGTCGTCGATCTCATCCGACGCGCTTCCGCCGGGGACGCCGCCCCAGCAATGCTGCGACTGGGCCTGCCTCCCCGCTAGAACGCCCGTTTTGGCTCAAAGCGCCTCCGCGGTCTATCCTTGCCGAGTTCCACCGAAGACCGTTGGTCACTGAGAGCGCTTGTCAGTCGAAGGCCCCGCAAGGGCGGCCCACGCAGGAGGACGAGGCTAGACCGCTGCGCGTCAGTGGTTTCTTCACGCCCCGGCCGTCTGCGCCGGGGCGTTCTGGTTTTCCCGGGCTTTCAGCGGCCCTTCGGTGGAGGTATCCGGTACCCACTGGAAAAAACTGAGGAGGCAATGCATGGCCAAGCCTGGAAAGGCCACCGCGGTCGCCGAGATCACCGAGCAGTTCAAGTCCTCGACGGCCACCGTGGTCACCGAGTACCGCGGTCTGACCGTGGCCAACCTGGCTGAACTGCGTCGCTCGCTGAGCGGCACCGCCACCTACACCGTCGCCAAGAACACCCTCGTCAAGCGGGCGGCGGCGGAGGCGGGCATCGAGGGCCTCGACGATCTGTTCGCCGGACCGACCGCAATCGCGTTCGTCAGCGGCGAAGCCGTCGACGCGGCCAAGACGATCAAGAAGTTCGCCAAGGATCACAAGGCGCTCGTCATCAAGGGCGGCTATATGGACGGGCACCCGCTGTCCGTCGATGAAGTCAACCAAATCGCCGACCTCGAGTCGCGCGAGGTACTGCTGGCCAAACTGGCCGGCGCCATGAAGGGCAACCTGTCCAAGGCGGCGGGCCTGTTCGCCGCCCCCGCATCGCAGATGGCCCGCCTGGCTGCCGCGCTGCAGGACAAGAAGTCCGGCGAAGCCGCGTAACGAACCACAACCACAAAAACCAAGTACGGAAGGACCACAATCATGGCAAAGCTGTCCACTGACGATCTGCTCGACGCGTTCAAGGAGATGACCCTCCTGGAGCTGTCCGAGTTCGTGAAGAAGTTCGAAGAGGTCTTCGAGGTCACCGCTGCCGCTCCGGTCGCGATGGCCGTTGCCGGCGGCGCCGCCCCGGCCGCCGAGGCCGCCGAGGAGCAGGACGAGTTCGACGTCATCCTCGAGAGCGCCGGCGAGAAGAAGATCGGCGTCATCAAGGTCGTCCGCGAGATCGTCTCCGGCCTGGGCCTCAAGGAAGCCAAGGACCTGGTCGACGGCGCCCCCAAGCCGCTGCTCGAGAAGGTCAAGAAGGAAGCCGCCGAGGACGCCAAGGCGAAGCTCGAGGCCGCCGGCGCGTCGGTCACCGTCAAGTAGACGAGACCCCGGTTTTCTTCGGGTTTTACCCGTCAGCAAATCCCCCGCGGACCCTCCGGTTCGCGGGGGATTTGTCATTTGGATGACCGGATTCGGTCTTGGTTGGACAAACGTGATGCAGGCCTAAGACGGTGCGATACAGTGACGCCAACCACATGTGTTTTGCGCTGGTGCGCCGGGAAGGAAATTTGGCATGGGCGTTCAAATCGACGTCGAGAACCTGAGCAAGTCGTTCGGTTCCTCCAAGATCTGGGAGGACGTCACCATGACCATCCCGTCGGGCGAGCTGAGCGTCATCCTCGGCCCGTCCGGCACCGGCAAGTCGGTGTTCCTGAAGTCGCTGATCGGCCTGCTGCGCCCCGAGCGCGGCAAGATCATCATCGACGGCACCGACATCATCCAGTGCTCGGCCAAGGAGCTCTACGAGATCCGCACCCTGTTCGGCGTGCTGTTCCAGGACGGCGCGCTGTTCGGCTCGATGAACCTCTACGACAACACCGCATTCCCGCTGCGCGAGCACACCAAGAAGTCCGAGTCTGAGATCAACAAGATCGTCATGGAGAAGCTCGACATCGTGGGTATGCCCAACGA
>JAHBAP020000015.1 GCA_018500005.2 Mycobacterium sp.
ATGTCGGCACGCAACGGGTGGACGATCGGCTTGAGGCACTTACCGAGTCCAGTGGTGCCCTCGCCGGTCAGCGGCAACGGATAGTGCGGTCCGGCGCTGGTGACCGGCCCCTGGCGCGCCCAAACCTGGCGGACGATATCGATGTACTCCCGGGTGCGGGCCAACGGCTTCGGGAAGCGCTGCCCGTACCAGCCCTCCACCACCTGCGGACCGGAGACGCCGAGTCCGAGGATGTGCCGGCCCCCGGACAGATGGTCCAGGGTGAGCGACGCCATGGCGCACGCGGTCGGGGTGCGCGCGGACAACTGCACCACCGAGGTGCCCAACCGGATGCGGTTTGTCTGCCGACCCCACCAGGCCAGCGGGGTGAACGCGTCGGACCCCCAGGCCTCGGCGGTGAACACCGTGTCAAAGGCCGCCTCCTCGGCCGCCGCGACAAGTTCCGCATGGTTGGTGGGGGGCTGCGCGCCCCAATACCCGAGTTGCAGGCCCAGCTTCATTCGGTGCCGCCTTCCGTCACGATTGCGTTCCTTGCCACGATTCCTAGAACCTGTTCTACTCGATGCCGTGAGCGTCAGCCAGAGCACTACTCCCGCTGTACGGGCCCTAATAGATTCCCACGAGCCCCCTCTCTCCGCGCCGCTGACACTGTCATTCGACTACACCCGTTCGGTCGGACCCACCCTCGGCGCGTTCTTCACCGCGCTGCGCAGCCGCCGCATCGTCGGAGTCCGCGGCTCGGACGGCAGGGTGCACGTTCCCGTCGTCGAGTACGACCCGATCACCTACGAGCGGCTCACCGAGATCGTGGCGGTGAGCAGCGTCGGCACAGTGCTGTCGTGGACCTGGCAGGCCCATCCGCTGGAGGGTCAGCCACTGGACCGGCCGTTCGCCTGGGCGCTGATCAAACTCGACGGGGCCGACACCGCGCTGCTGCACGCGGTGGACGGTCGCGTCCAGACCGGCGACCGGGTCCATGCGCACTGGGTCAACGAACCGGTCGGTGCGATCACCGATATCGCGTACTTCGTACCGGGCGAAGATGCCGACCCGGTTACCGAGGAAGTCGACGACCGCGAGCCGGTGACAATGCTGGTCGTTCCCACCAGCATCTCGATTCAGCACAGCGCGTCACGTCCGGAGAGCATCTACTTGCGCGGACTTCAACAGGGCAAGCTGCTGGGAGCCCGCTCCGGTGACGACGGCAAGGTGTATTTCCCACCGCGAGAAGCCGATCCGGCCACCGGCAGGGAACTCGACCAGTTGTTCGAACTCCCCGACCGGGGCACCGTCACGACGTTCGCGATCATCAACATCCCGTTCCCGGGACAGAAGATCAAGCCGCCCTACGTGGCGGCCTACATCCTGCTCGACGGGGCCGACATTCCCTTTCTGCATCTAGTCACCGATATCGACGCCGCCGACGTTCGGATGGGCATGCGGGTGCAGGCGGTGTGGAAGCCGGAGCAAGAGTGGGGCCTGGGCATCGACAATATCGAGCATTTCCGGCCGACCGGCGAACCGGACGCCGATTACGACAGCTACAAGCACCACCTGTAGAGGCAGACATGAGCAGAGAAGTAGCGGTCGTCGGCTTCGCGCACGCACCCCACGTTCGCCGTACCGACGGGACCACCAACGGCGTGGAAATGCTGATGCCGTGCTTCGCCCAGTTGTACAGCGAACTGGGCATCAGCCAGCGCGATATCGGCTTCTGGTGCTCCGGTTCCTCGGATTACCTTGCCGGACGGGCGTTCTCGTTCATCTCGGCAATCGACTCGATCGGTGCCGTTCCGCCGATCAACGAGAGCCACGTGGAGATGGACGGCGCCTGGGCCTTGTACGAGGCCTACATCAAGGTGCTCACCGGCGAAGTCGACACCGCTCTGGTCTACGGCTTCGGAAAGTCCAGTGCCGGCACACTTCGCCGGGTGCTGGCTGTACAGACCGATCCCTATACGGTCGCGCCATTGATGCCAGATGCAGTGTCTATGGCCGGACTGCAGGCCCGACTCGGACTGGACGCCGGAAAGTGGACCGAAGAGCAGATGGCACAGGTGGCGCTGGACTCCCTTGCCACCGTGCCGCGTACCGACTCAGTGGCTCCGGCCGGCAGTGTCGAAGAACTACTGGAAAGGCCGTTCTTCGCCGATCCGTTGCGGCGCCATGACATCGCGCCGATTACCGACGGAGCGTCGGCGATCGTGATCGCGGCCGACGATCGGGCTCGCGAACTGCGCGAAAGACCGGCTTGGATAACGGGATTCGAACACCGAATCGAAACGCCGGTGATCGGCGCGCGCGATTTGACCACCTCGCCGTCGACTTCCGCCTCGGCAGCCGCGGCCACCGGGGGTGATGTCGGTTCCATCGAGGTCGCAGAGATCTACGCGCCGTTCTCCCATCAGCACTTGATCCTCGCCGAGGCGATCGGGCTGAGCGATTCGACGAAAATCAATCCGTCCGGAGGGGCGCTGGCGGCGAACCCGATGTTCTCCACCGGATTGGAGCGAATCGGCTTCGCCGCCCGGCATATCTTGGACGGCTCGGCGGAGCGCGTACTGGCCCACGCCACCAGCGGCCCTGTGCTGCAACAGAACCTGGTCGCGGTGATGGAGGGCAGGAATGGCTAAGCAGCTGGCCGCGGTCCTGGGAACCGGGCAGACCAAGTACGTCGCCAAACGCCACGACGTCTCGATGAACGGGCTGATCCGGGAAGCGATCGACAAGGCGCTGGCCGACAGCGGCTCGACCTTGGACGACATCGACGCTGTCGTGGTCGGCAAGGCCCCCGACTTCTTCGAGGGCGTCATGATGCCCGAATTGTTCATGGCCGACGCCATGGGCGCGACGGGCAAGCCGCTGATCCGGGTGCACACTGCCGGGTCGGTCGGCGGTTCGACGGCTGTCGTCGGCGCGAGTCTGGTGCAATCCGGCAAATACCGGCGGGTGCTGGCGGTTGCGTGGGAGAAACAGTCGGAGTCGAATGCCATGTGGGCGTTGTCGATTCCGGTCCCGTTCACCAAACCGGTAGGGGCCGGTGCGGGCGGCTACTTCGCTCCGCATATTCGCGCCTACATCCGTCGGTCCGGGGCGCCATCGAACATCGGCGCGATGGTGGCCGTGAAGGACAGGCTCAACGGGGCCCGCAACCCGTTGGCGCACCTGCACCAGCCCGATATCACGTTGGAGAAGGTGCTGGCTTCGCCCATGCTGTGGGATCCGATCCGATTCGACGAAACCTGCCCGTCCTCCGATGGTGCCGCCGCAATCGTGATCGGCGACGAGGCGATCGCCGATCAGCGGGTGGCCGACGGGCATCCGATCGCCTGGGTGCACGCCACCGCTCTGCGCACCGAACCACTGGCCTACTCGGGTCGCGATCAGGTCAATCCGCAAGCCGGTCGGGACGCCGCCGCCGCATTGTGGAAGGCCGCCGGAATCACCAGCCCGATCGACGAGATCGACGTCGCCGAGATCTACGTCCCGTTCTCCTGGTTCGAGCCGATGTGGTTGGAGAACCTAGGCTTCGCCCCCGAAGGAGAGGGTTGGAAACTCACCGAAGCCGGCGAGACGGCCATCGGGGGCCGCATCCCGGTCAACCCCTCGGGTGGCGTGCTGTCGTCCAACCCGATCGGCGCCTCCGGGATGATCCGCTTCGCCGAAGCGGCCATCCAGGTGATGGGCAAGGCCGGCGATCATCAGGTGCCCGGCGCCCAAAAGGCCCTGGGCCACGCCTACGGCGGTGGATCGCAGTATTACTCGATGTGGGTGGTCGGCGCCGACAAGCCCGCAGCAGGCTAGGCCTGCTCGATCTCGCCCAGACCGGCCAGATAACGCTGGGCAAGATCCCGGTAGGCATGCGGGTTCGCATCCACCCACGCTTCGGCCCGGGTTCCCTCGATCGGGCCCTTCACCTTCGCCGGTGCCCCGGTCACCAGAACGCCGGGCGGAATCTGGGTGCCTCCGGTAACCAGCGAATGCGCCGCGATCAGACTGCGGGCTCCGATCACCGCGCCGTCGAGCACCGTGCAGTGATTGGCGATCAGTGCCTCCGCGCCGATGTGGGCACCGTGCACGACGCACAGGTGCGCGATCGTCGCGCCTGGACCCACGTCGACCGGGATTCCGGGCGGGGCATGCAAGACCGAGCCGTCCTGGACGTTGGCGCCCTCGCGGATCACCACCGGCGCGTAGTCGGCGCGAAGCACGGCGTTGAACCACACCGACGCCCCAGCCTCGACCGTGACGTCGCCGACCAGCACGGCGGTCGGTGCGATGAAGGCGGTGGGATCGACCTTGGGCGATCGGCCCTCGAA
>JAHBAP020000117.1 GCA_018500005.2 Mycobacterium sp.
ATCACCGCCCCCACGTAGCCCGACATCGGATCCTCGACGACCAGGCCGGCGTCGGCAGCGCACTCCACCGACCGCGGCCTGCGGGGCTGATGCGGGTTGTCGGCGAGCACGTCGATGCCATAGCGGTCGGCCACCCGGGTGATGCTAGGGAGCAAGCCCGCGCTCTGCGGGTAACCAGCCCGGCGGGTCGGTCACTCATTGGCGGGGGGGTGGCGTCCTTCGCCGGTACGCTTCGTGGCCATGAACCTCAGCTTGAGAGTGACAGTGGGATGTGTCGGCCTCGCCGCGCTGGCAGTGGCCGGATTGTCGGGGTGCTCAGCCGCCAAGGAGGAGAAGGCGGCGACGAGCAGTACCACCGCAGCCTCGAGTTCCAAGACGACCACTGCCGCCTCCACCACGTCGACGAGCACTTCGCCGGCGGCGTCGACCGGCACCTCGGCCCAATCGTCGGCGACCAGCCAGACCTCGGCCAGTACTGCGACGTCGTCCGCCACCGAGACATCGACGACCACCAGCGCCCCGATGGTCGGCGGCATGACCGAGTGCACCAAGACTGCCCTGGCAGAACCGGCGCTTGCGGCCGCCCAGGCGCTGGGACCGGACAACGTCTACACGGTCGACTCCCTGACGTGCGCTGACGGCTGGGCGGTGACCGGCGGCGTTCTGGCCGGAAAGGACAACCCGGGGATGGGCGCACCCACCTCGTTCGTCTTCCAACAGGAGGGCCAGTTCTGGGTGGTGCAGGACAAAACCAAGGTCTGCGGCACCAACCCGGTCAGCACGACGCCGCCCGCCGACGCGGCCATCCCGGCCGCGTTGTTCCTGCCGGGGTGCGCTGCGGGCTGACCGCAGGTCGCAACAAGTAGCATGTCCGCGGAGCCCTGTGATGGGGGGGTTCGACAGGAGGTGCATCCGTGGATTACAACTGGCTCAGCCCCAAGGCTGAGGCTCGACCGGCCGGCAAGAAGGGCTGGGGTTCGTTCGCCGTAGAGCCCATCGCGGCCGGTGAAACAGTCGCCGCATTCGGGGGATGGGTGGTGACCGGCGCAGTCCTGGCAACCCTCAGCGCCGACCGCCAGAGCAGGTCCATCCAGGTCGACGTCGACCTGTATCTGGTATCCGACGAGACGCCCGAAGCCGGCGACATGCTGAACCATTCCTGCGAGCCGAACTGCGGCCTGCTGGGACAGTCACTGCTGGTCGCGATGCGCGAGATCGGGATCGGCGAGGAGCTGTGCTTCGACTACGCGATGTGCGACGCCAGTGACTACGACGAATTCCGTTGCCGGTGCGGCCAACCCACCTGCCGGGAAATCGTGACCGGTTCCGACTGGCGCGATCCCGAACTTCAGGAGAAGTACGCCGGTTGGTTCTCGCCGTATCTTGCGCGTCGGATCGCCGCCCTGCCGGCGCCACCGAACTGACTTCCGGTCGCGCAGCCCTGCAGCGTCCTAATCACCGTGACTGATGCGGAATGCCGGTCAGCATCCACTCGGTGATCCGCCGCGGCGTCTCCGCGAGGGCGGGGAACGCGGCGGTGCGCCGGGGCAGCCGCACGTGTCTGCGATTCTTCCGGACGGCGTCGACAACCCTCTCCGCGACCGTTTCGCGCGGAACGTCGACGGTCAGCCGCAGCCGGTAAGCACGGTCGAAGGATCGCCTGGTGGGCTCGTAGTGCTTGGTGTGGGCGAGCAGTTCGGTGGGCACCGGACCGAGTTCGACCAGGGTGGTCCGCACCGGTAGTCCCCGTAAATCGGCGCGCAGACCCGCGGTGAACTGGGACAGCGCGGCCTTGGATGCCGAGTAGGTGACCAGGCCGGGAAAGACCACGGAGCCCGCCACCGAGGAGATGTTGACGATGTGGCCACGCCCCCGGCGCAGCATGCCGGGGATGACCTGGCGGCAGAGCTCGGCCGGGGCGAGGTAATTGACCTCGGTGACCTTGCGCAGTTCGTCGTCGGGGGCGTCGGTGAACCCGGCCGTGCTGTCCAATCCGGCGTTGTTGATCAGGACGTCGATCGGGCCGGCTTCGCTCTCGATCCGGCCGATCAACCCCGCAACCTGGTCGGGATCGGAGAGGTCCGCCGGGTGGGCACTACCGCCCAATTCGCTTGCCAGCGAACGGATGCGGTCTTCGCTGCGGGCGACCAGGGCCACCGTCGCACCTGCGGCACTGAAGGAGTAGGCCAGTGCCTCGCCGATGCCGCGGGATGCCCCGGTGATCACAACACGCTTGCCGGTCAATTCCATGCTAACGATCATCCGCCATTCCGGCCGCGACGCGATAGCCCATCGTTCCCGGCGTCAGCCCATGGTTCCCGGCGTCGGGTCGGGATGATCACCGATTGGACAGCGGATTCCCGGCTGTCGGACAATTGCGAGTCACTACAGGCGGTCCTCGCTCCGCCACCCCGCGATGACGACATGTGCATCATCGCGATCCGGTTCCCGGAGATGCCGGGAAGGCCCGACCGCCGGACCCGACGACCAACACGCCCCTTCCACCCGTAATCAAATCGCACACTTGTTCGATATACTGGGCCCCTGAAGCAGCCCGGCCCCGGCACTCACCCAGTGCATAGATCTGGCTCACACGCCTCGGCGTGTCGCCGGACCAGAATCGAGAACCTCCGCGACCGAGGTGTTTTTCTCGAAGTCACCCGAAGTCACCCGAAGTCACCCGAAGTCACCCCACCGCACAACGCGCCGAGAAAGAGACGACCAGCGTGAGCTACACCGCCGCCGACATCACCGAACTCGACGACGTCCAGCACACCCGTCTGCGTCCGGCGGTGAACCTCGGCCAGGACGTGCGCAACACCGCGCTGCGCGAACTGGTCGACAACGCCATCGAAGAGGTCGCGGTGCCCGCCCACGGCGGGTCGACGGTGACGATCGTGCTGCACCCGGATTCCTCGGTGACGGTGTCCGATGACGGGCGCGGCCTACCGGTGGACTCCGACCCGGGCAGCGGCAAGAACGGGATCGTCAAGACCCTGGGCACCGCGAGAGCCGGCGGGAAGTTCTCCGAACACACCGACGCGGCGGCCACCGGAGCCGGGCTCAACGGGATCGGCGCAGCCGCCGCGGTGTTCATCTCCGCTCGCACCGACGTCCAGGTGCGCCGCGGCGGCAAGACATTCACCCAGTGCTTCGGCCGGGGCTACCCCGGAACCTTCGACGGTCCCGCCTTCGACCCCGACGCCGAATTCACCCGCGACGACAACCAGACACTGCGGGGCGTCGCCAACCGCAAGCCCAAAGACCATGGCACCTCCGTGCGGATCCTGTTCGACCCGCAGGTGGCGCCCGACTCGGTGATCGACATCGGCGAAGTGTTGCTGCGCGCGCACGCCTCCGCGCGGATGTGCCCGGGGGTCCGACTTCGGGTTATCGACGAGGGATGGCCGTGCGGAGACGTTCCCGAGGCACTGACCCGGCCGTTCGACGGACCGTGGGGTACCGACGCACTGCTGGAATTGATGTGTGACGCGACGGGCACACCGCAGCCCGAGGTTCAGCTGCTGGTCGAAGGTTCCGGCACCTACACGACCGGCCGTGGTCCCACCCCGATGCGCTGGTCGCTGGCCGCCGGACCGGCCGAACCGGCGACCGTCGCCGCGTTCTGCAACACGGTGCGCACCCCCGGTGGTGGTTCGCATCTGTCGGCGGCGGTGAAGGGTTTGTCCGAGGCGCTGGCCGAACGCGCCGGACGCCTTCGCGACCTTGGCTTAGCGAAGGGCGAAAACGGCCCGGAGGCACAGGATTTCGCGGCAGTCACCGCGCTCGCGATCGATACCCGGGCCCCGGACGTGTCGTGGGACTCGCAGGCCAAGACCGCAGTCTCGTCACGTTCGCTAAACCTGGCAATGACCCCGGAAGTCGCCCGGGCAGTCACGGTGTGGGCGGCGAGCCCCGCCAACAACGCCGCGATCGCAACCTGGTCGAAACTGGCCCTGGAGATGGCCCGGGCCCGCCGCAGCGCCGAAGGGGCGAAGGAACGGTCCCGGGCGGCCGCGAAAGCCAAAGGCCTGGGCACCAACCTGTCGCTGCCCCCCAAGCTACTGCCAAGCCGCGAAAGCGGGCGGGGCAGCGGCGCGGAACTGTTCATCTGCGAGGGCGACTCCGCGTTGGGCACCGTCAAGGCCGCCCGCGACGCCTCCTTCCAGGCGGCTTTCCCGTTGAAAGGCAAGCCGCCCAACACTTTCGGCTGGACCGCGGCGAAGGCCCGCAGCAAGGACGAGTTCGACGCGATCGAGCGGATCCTGGGCTGCGGGGTGCGGGATCACTGCGATCCGGAGAAATGCCGCTACGACCGAATCCTGTTCGCCTCCGACGCCGACCCCGACGGAGCCAATATCAACTCCAGCCTGATCTCGATGTTCCTGGACTTCTACCGTCCCCTCGTCGCGGCCGGCATGGTCTACGTGACGCTGCCGCCGCTGTTCGTGGTCTATGACCCCGACACCCGGATCTACTGCCAGGACGAGGGCGAACGCGATGCGGCCGTGGCCCGACTCAAGGCGAAGTCGAAGAAGAAGGTCGAGGTGCAGCGCAACAAGGGGCTGGGCGAGATGAACGCCGACGACTTCTGGAACACCGTGCTCGACCCGATCCAGCGCACCGTCTACCTGATCAAGCCCGATGACAAGGCCGCCAATCTGCACCACACCCTGTTCGGCGGACCGCCGGAAGGCCGCCGCGACTGGATGGCCGCCGCCGCCGCCCGTATCGACACGTCGACTCTCGACCTGGACTAGGAGCAGCGCACCGTGACTGTCATCGAACAGAACCCCGACCTGGTCCACGAGGTTTCCGCGGACGACTACTGGAACCGCTACCAACTGGTATTCGCGCTCTATTCGGTGAGCGACCGGGCGATCCCGAGCGCCTACGACGGACTCAAGCCCGGACAGCGCCGCCTGCTCTACCAGATGTATTCGTCGAATCTGTTGCCGGGCAACAAGCCGCAGAAGTCATCGAAGGTCTGCTCTGCGGTGACCGGCAACCTCCACCCGCACGGCGGGGCCGCGATGTACGGCGCGGCAGCTCTGCTGGCCGCCGATTTCCAGCGGGTGAAGATCATCGACGGCCAGGGGGCATTCCCCCGCATTCAGGGTGACATTCCGGCGGCCGACCGCTACACCGAGATGCGGCTCTCCCCCGCCGGTGCGGCGCTGACCGCAGAACTTGCCGACCACGCGGTGCCGATGACCGACACCTTCGACGGCGAGTGGGTGGAACCGACCGTACTGCCGGCACGCTTCCCGGTGCTGCTGGTCAACGGAGCCGTCGGCATCGCCGAAGGCTGGGCCACCAAGGTGCCCGCCCACAATCCGCGCGAGGTGATGACCGCCTGCCGAGCACTGCTGTCCAACCCGAAACTGTCCGACGACAAACTGATGGAGCTGCTGCCCGGCCCCGACTGGGGTTGCGGCGGATCGGTGGTGGGCTCCGACGGGCTGCGCGACTACGTCACCACCGGCAAGGGCTCGTTCACGGTTCGCGGGACGGTGACGGTGGACGGGCGCAACGTCGTCATCACCGAACTTCCTCCGGGCGTGGCCAGTTCGACAGTGCAGGAGAGAATTCGCTCGCTGATCACCGGCGGCGATCTCCCCGGGGTTGCCGATTTGACCGACCTCACCGACCGGCGCAACGGGCTGCGCATCGTGGTTACCCCCAAGCGCGGCCATGACCCGCATCAGCTGGTCACGTCGCTGCTCGCCCTCACTCCGCTGGAGTCGACGTTCGCCGCCAGCCTGGTGGCCCTCGATGCCGAACGCATCCCGCGATGGTGGTCGGTGCGGGAGTTGATCACCGCATTCCTGACGCTGCGCGATTCTGTGGTGGTACGCCGCAGCTCGCATCGCCTCGAAAAGGTGACTGCTCGAAGGCATCTGGTGTCCGGCCTGCTGCTGGTGCATATCGACATCGACGCCGCGGTAGCGGTGATCCGCGGTTCGGACACCGTCGACGAAGCGCGCACCGGGCTGTGCGCACGCTTCGGCATCGATGAGGTGCAGGCCGACTACGTCCTGGCCCTGCAACTGCGCCGACTGACCCGCCTGGATGTGATCGAACTGCGCGCGGAGGCCGACAAACTCGACGCCGAATACGCTCAGCTCACCGAACTGATCGAATCACCCAAGGCCCGCAAGAAGCTCATCGATTCGGAGTTGAAGCAGACGGCGAAGCTGTTCGACGGAGCGGAGTTCGACCGCCGGACCGTGCTGGACTTCGACGCCACCCCGATAGGCGCCGCGGACCCCGACGCCCCACGAGAGCGCAAGCCCAACCCGGCCTGGAAACTGGATCACCGCGGCGTGCTCTCCGACAGCCACGGCGAACTGCTCTCCCGCGGAATCGGCTGGGCGGTATGGACCGACGGGCGGATCAAGTTCACCACTGGGGCGGGACTGCCCACCCGGATCCGCGATGTTCCGGTCGCTCCCGACATCACCGGACTGCTGTGCTCGGGCGTGCTCCCCCCGGACGCGCACCTGGCGCTGGTCACCCGGGCCGGCAAGGTGCTTCGGATCGACCCCTCGACCGTCAACCCCCAGGGTGCGGCCGGCAACGGGGTGGCCGGGGTGCGACTGGCCGCCGACGGCGACGGGGTGATCGCCGCCCTGCCGATCGCCGGGGCCGATACAGAGGCGCTGCTGTCGGTGTCGGAGAAAGGGTGGAAGGTCACCGCCTGTTCGGACATCCCGGTGAAGGGACGTGGCGGCGGCGGGGTCGGGTTCCACCCCTTTGTCAACGGCGAGGACGCTCTGCTGTCTGTGACCGTCTCCCCCACCGGCTTCGCCCGCAACGGCAGGCGGGTTCGCGCCGAGGCCCGCGCCAAGGCGACGGTAAAGAGCGCCGCGGGCGGGATCGTTCCCGCAGAACAGTAGTGCCGAGGTGGCCGAATCCAGGCTGTTCATCGGGGTGAGCGCAGCGGAACTACCCCTGCGAGCGCAGGCGCTGCTGGACCCCGAGATCCCCCGGCCGGCGGACTCCCGGTTCCAGGTCCGGCGCACGCACCTCATCTGGATTCCGTTGGCGTGGCTAGTCCCCCTCCTGATTGTCGGGTTCTCCAGCGTGCGAATGACGATCACGGTCTGGTCGGATCCGGCGGCGGGAGCCGCCCGGATCATCTTCGGCTCGATGGCCTTGGTCTGCCTGATACTCGCTGCTATCAGCGCCCACCGGCTCGTTCTCGGCATCAGCGAGCGCGAGAGTGTCAAGCAGGGCCGCTACCGCCAAGGTTTGCACGTGCTGGGCATGGAGGGCCTGCTGATCGCGGGCCGCGATGCGCACACCTGGGTGCCGCGATCCCTGCTGCCTGAGCCGACCGACGTGACTTCTAGGTCCGGCGGAGGCGGAGTGAAGTTGTATGCCTACACCTTGGCTGACGGCACCGGGCGCGTCGAAAGGCTTGCCTGCGGGTTCCCCACCCAGTCGGCCCTGTGGCTGTGGGCCGAACACGGCTCCCTGCCAGAGGTCGGCTGGTGGCAATAGGCTGCTGGTTCAGACGCAGCCTCCCGCTCATGAGGGATCAGTCTTCTGCTTCCAGAGGGGCGGCACGATATGCCCGCGCCGCGCCGCGAGGATCAGCAGAATGACGCCCGTCATCGTGCACAGCACGAAGGCGACGACCGAGGACTCAACACCGAAGCTACCGCCGGTCAGAAACGTCGGGCCTTCGATGACCGACTTGATGAGACCCGGCTCGGCATAGCCTCCCGAAACGATGCCCGAAAAGACGCCCGACTGCGTGTAATTCCAGGCGATGTGGAAGCCCATGCACATCCACAGCCGCCGGCTGAGCATGTAGGCCGCGGCGAGCAGGACGCCGGCTTCGACGCTGTTGAACAAGGCGTTCTTCAGTGTTGCGGTCGGGTTCATCAGGTGAGCAAGGCGGAATACCAACGACGAAACCGCCAGGGAGACCCAGCTCCCCAGCCACTCTTCGACGAG
>JAHBAP020000518.1 GCA_018500005.2 Mycobacterium sp.
CGCCGCCTTGACGATTGCCGACAGTTGGTCAGCGTCGATAGACGTGTCACTTCTGAAGGAGAAGTTGGTCATCTCAGGCAGCCTCCCTCTCTGTGGGGGCGGGAGGGGAGCCGGTGGCGCCGATCAGCTCGGGCCAGAACTTGCCGACCGTCTCGATGCCGGGATTGCCGGTGGTGCCGTCGCGCACCTTCCAGAGCGTGGTGAAGGGCACGCCGCTGGCGCGGGCCAACTCCTGCACCTGGGAATACGTCAGGGCCTCAAGGCGGCGGCGCACGTCGGCGGCCGCGGGAATTCTGGTGTCCATGCCGCACAGCCTACCGGATGTGGTAGACCTGGTCAACCGTATGCGGTTTGCGGCAACGCGGCAGAAGTGGCCGAGGCTTGCTACCGTATACGGATGACCAATACCGACACCAAGGAAGTGCTGTGGGAGAACGTTCGGCGCCTGATGAAGGGCGCTTACGACGCCATGCGGCTAGGTCAGTTCGCTCGCGAGACGGGCATTGGTGCGGCCACCATGACAAGGATTCGCAAGTGCGAAACAAGCGTCGGCGTGGACATCCTGGAGGCCATCGCGGCCCACTTCAAAATCCAGACGTGGCAGTTGCTGGCCCCGCGTCTCGGGGGTGACTTGCACACCGTGACCAATGACCGGCGCGTGTTGCCAATCCTCGATGTGGTGCCGGAGCCTGTCTCGGACGACGGCATGACAGCGCTTTCCGATGCCGCCGCGGCGTCACCGACGCCCGACAAGAGTGCATCATCCAGGCGTGCCGCGGGCGGTCGCGGCCAAGTGCTGGGTGACAACATGCCGGACTCCACGAGAGCCCCACCCGAAAGACACTCAGACCGTAAGCGGGCTTCTGACCCGCGCCCGGCCGTCAAGAGGATCAAGGGGAGACAGTGATGTCAAAGGCAAAGAGGTCGCCGTTCACGCTGGTGCGGCGGGATATCTCGACAGACACCGTGGAGTGCCTGCAGTCGCTGCTGCAGCAGGCGCAGGCTGGCGACGTGATAGGCATTGCGTACGTGGCCATGCTGAAGGAGCGCGACTACATCGCCGACAGCACCGGCGAGGCGCACCGAAGCCCCACGTTCACGCGCGGCATGTTGCGGGCGCTTGACGACAGGCTCGGACGGCGGGTCCACGAGGGCGCATGACCGCCAAGGTCGCGTGACTTCCTCGCGCCAGTCGGTTGAGCGTGGGCAGAGAATTGCGCCTCTGGAGGGTGTCGGCATGCGATCGCTGAACTGGTCAGAGGCATTCCGCCGGCTGCGCGTTGTTGGCTACGTCATTGCTGCCGTCGTCACAACAATGGTGGCCGCCGGCAACATGCCAAACACCAAGCCGGCCTATGTCGAGTGCGCCCGCGAGGTCAGGAATCTTGTTCGAACGGCCGACAACCCTTTGCCGCAGCCGCTCGATGTGAGCGACGAGCAGTTCTGCACGGCGGTGGCCGAGCGCATGGCGTTCCATCTGACAGTTCCGGCGGCTCAGCTTGTTGCCTACCCATACGCGCAGGACGCCAAACGTCAAAGCTTGACCGTGGAGCGCATCAAGCATTTCGGCTACGTGGCGGCGATATTCGCCCTCATCGCGGGCGTGCTGGAGGCTCTGGCGCGCGGTCTTGTGTGGGCCTTGCGAGGGCTGTTTGCTGCCACCACCCAATGATTCGCGACCTATGCGGGGTTCGCATGCGCGCCCTCCTCTGCCTCGCCCTGATCTCCTGCCTGGCCGCGGCCGGCCCGCGCTCTGCAGCTGTGCGCGCCGAGTTCCAGCGCCTCAACCCATGCCCCGCCAACGGCGCCACGCGCGGAGCATGCCCGGGCTGGGTCGTCGATCACGTCGTGCCGCGGGCGTGCGGCGGGGCCGACGCGCCTGGCAACCTGCAGTGGCAGAGCGTAGCCGCGGCGCGCGAGAAAGACCGCTGGGAGCGCGAGGTCTGCGGCATGCCGGGGCTGTGAGCGCCGCCCAGACGGACGGCGCGGCGCCCTCCCCTCTCGCGTAGCACCATGGCGCGCCGCCGGCTTGGCGGCGTCAACGCGAGGAGACAGCATGGATGACGAGCAGAGGCCGGCCGCGATCAGCGTGGCGGCGTGGCGCCGACTCAACGAGGCCGCGCTGCAGGGCGCGCGCGAGCAGATCAGGCTGCTGTACCAGATCGACCTACTGGCTGCGGTGGCTGTTGAGCTTGTAGCTCAGCTAGGTTCGCAAGACAGAGCTGCTGCGCATGCTGCGCTTGGTCGAGTGCGTGCAGGACTCGCGGCCCGTATGCAGAGGCGGCAGGGGCCGAGCGAGACGCCGGGGCAGGAGGATGCGCTGGCGCTCCTGAACGACCTGATCGGCGCTGCAGGACCAGCCGCCACAGACGGTTAAGCCACCCCATACCTCGCCTCCCAAGCCGGCCACGAGCCGGCTTTTTCACGCCCGCCCCACCGCGCCCGACCGCCGGGCGTGAAGTGGGTCACGGGTTGGTGGAAATACTAGCACATCACCTACCGCATTCGGTTGACACGCTATACCGCATTCGGTAGAGTCCCCCCCATCGCATCACCACCCAGCGATGGAGGCCGAGATGAACGCAGTACCCCAGGCGCAAGGCGCCAGATACACGGTCAAGCCGAAAACTGTCTTGACTCTAGGCGCGGGCGCCTACGTTGTTGTGGATGGCGTCGATGGCAGCGAGTGGGGCCTGACGATTTGGCGCGACGAGGCCGAGAAATTGGCGGCCTTGTGGAACGCCCACGAGATGCATCGCCAGGACTCTGGGCTTGCCGAGGCGGAGGACGCCTACGACGCCGACATCGAGCGCCGCACGCTGGGCGCCGAGCAGATCGCCGATGCGCACGACTTCGGGAGCGCCGCATGAGCGCCATCCCCTGCACCGTAGCCGCCGACACGCGGCGCTACCTCGACTGGGAGGAGCGGGCCGACCGCCGTGCTGAGCGGATCGAGCAGGCTGAGGCGGCATTTCGGGCCGAGCTGCTGGACTCCCTGGCGACCGCGCCCGAGCGGATCGTGTCGACACCAGCATTCCGCGCCGAGCGCCCCGATGGGTTGATCTACGAAGAGCGCGTGAGCGCCGCCGACGTGCTGTTTGACGCGCTGGGCGGTGTTGGCGATGAGCCCAAAACGCACGCCGTGTGCCGCGCCCTGTCTCGCGCCGCCGCAGCCGGCGACACCGATGCCCAGATGGTGCTGGAGGTGATCGCCACTGAGCACGCCAAGCGCCACGCCAAGGCGTTCGGCGCGCAGATCGATGTCGACGCCGTTGACGACACGGAGGACTGAGTCATGTACGCCGCCACCATTGCACACGAGCAGACCACAGACGGCGCCGAGTTCGCCGCCGTTGTTGGCGCCAGCAAGCTGCCGCCGCCTGTCATCGAGATGCCGATGATCACGCTGCACTGGATGCGCAGCGAGTGGGTCGAGGTCCACCACGGTGCCCTGCGCTCGCGCCTGCCGCTGCACTGCCAGGCCAGCGGCCAGAGCTCGCGCATCTACCCGCAGCACCTGACGCCAACGCAGGCACTCATCGCCTGCCGCGAGGCCAACCCGGGTTGCGACGTGCAGCTGATCACCACCGTGATCCAGCGCAACCATTGGACGCTGTTCCCGCGGCGTGAGCGGAGGGCCTGACCATGACCAGCAAGCACACACCGGGGCTACCCGTCATTGCCTACACGATCAAAGACATCAACGGCGTGGTCCATGCAGTGGAACTGCCGGGCGACGACGGCATGGCGAGCGACGGATGTCTTGGCGACTATTGGGGCGGGAACGCGGCGCTGGTCTACGAGAGAGACGCGCTTGCGCTGCTCGACGAAGCCGGCACCGTCGCCCACGAAACTGGCATGACGCCGCGGCAGTTGAGGAAGCGCGGTGACGATGCCGTCGAACAGGCTGCGTCGATCTCAACCGCGTGCGCTGCGGAAATTGCCAACCTGCGCGCCCAACGAGCGCAGTTGCTGGAGGCGCTGCAGCCGTTCGGCTCATTGCCGTCTTTCTACGATCTGCCGGACGACACGATTCTGTTCAGCACTTCCGGTGCTCACATCACGGCCGGCGACGTGAGGGCGGCCCGCGCCGCCGTCGCTGCAGCTACTGGAGGAGTAGCGAACGCCACCGACGAGTACCAGCATGGCGGCACGCTGCAGTGGCCGAGCGCGGAGGGCGGGCAATGACCCGCACCCTCATCGCCATCGCCCTTGGCGCCTGCATCGCGCACAGCGCCAAGGCCGCCCCCGCAATCGACGACCAGCAACTGCACCGTCTCGCTGGTGGAGGCATCGCAGCAGCGGCCGCCGTCTGGACGCAGAGCCCCATGACCGGATTTGCCTGGGGCTGCGGCGCCAACGTCGCCAAGGAGCTGCTGGACGCCGCCGGCATGGGCGTCGCTGACCACCGCGACCTGATCGCCGGCTGCG
The DNA here is from genome assembly GCA_018500005.2 of Mycobacterium sp. Classification (GTDB taxonomy): domain Bacteria; phylum Actinomycetota; class Actinomycetes; order Mycobacteriales; family Mycobacteriaceae; genus Mycobacterium. Next base: position 4,432 of record JAHBAP020000518.1, read on the forward strand.
TCGGCGCCGCTGTCGGAGCGCAGGGCGGCCGCCTCTCGATCACTCGCACACCGGGCGGCACTCAGGTGCAGATCCGGATTCGTTTCTGACTCACCAGCCCTCACCAACCCTTACCTACTGGAGTACCAAATGAACCCCAACGTCACCATCACCGCCACCACCGATGACAACCTCGCCCACCTGATCGAGCAGGCCGCGGCGGCTCGCGCCAACAAGCCGTGCCTCGTCTGTGGCGGCAGCGTCCCCGAGGTCAAGGTCAGCACGCAAGGCGTGATCCTCGGAGGTGGCGGGCTGGTTGTGGCCCTTGCTGTGACGTTCGTGGTCTGCGCATTTCGCAACACCCGTGGCCTGCGCACCGAGACGCGTGACGCGGCTGCCAACGACCGCATGCGCGCCACCGCTGCCGCTGCTCGTGCCGCCCGCGTCTGATCAACGGCGATGAGCAACATCATCCCGCTGCGCTGCGAGGCGCGCGACACAGGACCCTACTGCTGCGATGGGCGCTGCGTGCAGGGGCGCCGGTGCCCGCAGGAGGACGCCTGCCCGATCCGGTCGGCCGCAGACGACGCCGAGGCCGGGCGGCCGTCTCCGCTGCAGCGCGCCCGCCTGACTGGGCGGCTGCGGCGGGGCCTCCTGGACCCGCGCGGGCAGGGGACCCTGGGGGCGCTGCACCGGCGGGACGCCAACAGCCTGCTGCGCTGGCGCCTGTTCGTCGCCGCCGTCATCGGCTGCGGCCTCGGCTTGCTCATCGTCTGGGTGACGCGGTGAGCGACTTCCGCTTCCCGCGCACCGCACGCGAGGCGTTCCGCGACGCCTCGTATGCCAGCGCGATCACCCATCACCGGCCGCAGCGGACGCACCGCTGGGTGTGGGGCGTGCTGGCCGCATCTGCGGTCGGCGTGGCCCTGCTGGCCTGGCTGCGCTGAGCCATGGACGACGGCGGCATCCAGTGGTGGCAACAACTCGGACAACAGGAACAGCATGAGCACGACCGCGCTCTGGGATCGGGTATTCAAGACCGACCCGAACTTCGTCAAGCCGATCACGGGCAAGGACTACAAGGGCAACAGCCCGAGCCCCCACTACATCGTCCGCAGACTGACTGAAGAATTCGGCCCCTGCGGGATCGGCTGGGGCGTCAAGATTCTCTCGGAGCGCATGGAGCGCATGGGCACTGACGATGTGCTGCACATCGCGCGCGTCCAACTCTGGTACGTGCACGATGACAAGCGCGGCGAGATCGAGCAGGTCGGCCAGACCAAGGCGTGCTACCGCACGAAGGGGGACGGCGGGTATCTCAAGGTCGATGAGGACGCCCCGAAGAAGTCGGTGACCGACGCGCTGGTGAAGTGCGCCTCGTACTTGGGCTTCGCGGGCGACATCTTCTCCGGCCGCTGGGATGACTCTGCTTACGTCGCCGACCTGCGCCGCGAGTTCGACCCCGAGCACCAGCAGGGCCGCAATCAGTGGCTGGATGAGCAGAAAAGCCTCATCTTCGCCGCTACGAACGTCGGCGAGCTGCGCAAGACCGTTGCCGCCGCAATCGAGGCTGCGACGCGCGAACGGGACGCAGACGCCGTCACACGGATCAATGCCTGGGCCGAAGAGAAGAAGGCCCAAGCCAAGCCGAAGGTGGCCGCATGACGCAGCTCTACGTCCTCGCGAACGAGTACCGCGCCGCAGCCTCTCGGTTGCTCGAGTTGGACCTCGACGAACAGACCGTGGCAGATACCCTGGAAGGGCTGTCCGGTGAACTGGAGACCAAGGCCGTCAGCGTGGCCATGGTGGCACGCAACCTCGAAGCTGCGGCAGCAGCGATCAAGGCGGCAGAGCAGGAGATGGCCGCCAGGCGCAAGGCTGTGGAGGCTCGCGCCGACGGTCTGCGTCGATACCTGAAGTCGTGCATGGAGGGTGTCGGAATCACGCGCATCGAGTGCCCCCACTTCGTGCTGTCGATCAAGAGCAACCCGAAGTCCGTCGTGATCGATGACGAGGCACAACTGCCCGTCGAGTTCATGCGGCAACCGGCGCCGCCTCCTGCAGAGCCAGACAAGAAGGCGATCAAGGTGGCGATCGAGGCTGGCCGCGAGGTCGCCGGCGCGCGCCTGTCTGCTGGTACACGCCTGGATATTCGCTGATGCCGACACGCGCCACCGCCGCCGAGAAGCGTCACATGGACCGCGTGGCGCAGATCGGGTGCGTCCTCTGCGCTGAGCTGGGCCAGGCCCAGACCGGTAGGACGACGCTGCACCACCCGCGCGAGGGCCAGGGCGCAGCGCAGCGGTCGCCGAACTGGCTGGTGATCCCGCTCTGCGAAGACTGCCACCAGGGTGCGCTGAACGGCATCCATGGGCAGCGCGCGATGTGGAAGTTGGCCAGGTGGACCGAGCTGGATGCGCTGGCGGCAACGATCGAGAGGCTGTCGTGAGCGAGCGGCGCAGCTTCGTCCTCGTCCACCAAGAGGCTCGCCGCCGCGCGCTGCAGGCCGTCGCGGACGCGCCTGACGGATACGGGGTGACGCTTGCGCCGCCCACCAGGTCAGTCGACCAGAACGCCGCCCAGTGGCCGATTCTGGAGGCGTTCAGCCGGCAGCTGAAGTGGCCCGTCAACGGCCAGATGGTCCAGCTCACCGCCGAGGAGTGGAAGGACGTGCTGTCCGCCGCCTTCCAGAACGAGGCCGCTCGCATCGCCATGGGCCTGAACGGCGGCATGGTGATTCTGGGCATGCGCACCAGCCAGATGAGCAAGCGCCAGTTCTCGGACTGGCTCGAATTTCTGCACGCCACCGCCGTCGCCCGGGGTGTGCAGGTCTATCCACAAGGCGACGACGCTCACGAAAGGAGCACGCAATGAAGCCCCAACAACTGCGTCAGGGTGATGTCCAGCTGCAGCCCGTGTCGGTCCTGCCCGAAGGCTGCACCGAGATCCCCGCCGAAGGCAACCGCATCGTCCTCGCGCACGGCGAGGTCACTGGCCACGCCCACGCCATCTACGACCACCTGGCCACAGCAGCGACCCATGGCGCCGTGGCTGGCGAATTGGCGCGCCAGCGCGGCGAAGCTCCGGCTGCCGCGAACGAGATCGCCGATGCCGCCATCGCGCGGGCGCGGACCAAGGCGCGGCTGTGGCGCGCCCCCAGCGGCGAGCGTTTCCTGGAGGTCAAGGAGACGGTGACGCTGCGCCACGAGGAGCACACCGCCCACACGCTGCCGCCCGGCATCTACCAGCTGCCGACACAGATGGAATACGAACCCGCGGAGCTGCGGCGTGTCCAGGACTGAGGCGCACCGGCGCCGTGGCTGCGGGCCTTCGGGCCCGCCTCTTGAACCATCAACGAGGACGAGGAACCATGTCGAAGATTGTCCGCACGCCCAGCAAAGTGCTGGGCGGTATCACCGCCGATGAGAAGCGTGCGCTCGATGCGCATGCCGCCAAGTGGATCGCTAACGCGATGTCAACAGAGCCGGTCGCGCCGCACCGGCTCGTGCCGGCAATCCACGCCCTGTACGCCGCCGCCGGGCTCAAGCAGCCGCGCGTCGTGATCGTGCCGAGCCCGATGGTCATGGCATTTGCCGGCGGCTTCGCGGCCGCAATCTGGTGGGCGCGCAAGAACGGCGCGAAGGCGCTGAAGGAGCGGCTGGCGTTTGCCACGCACCAGGCCACGTACCAGGCCACGGACCAGGCCACGGACCAGGCCACGGACCAGGCCACGGACCAGGCCACGCACCAGGCCACGGACCAGGCCACGCGCCAGGCCACGGACCAGGCCACGGACCAGGCCACGCACCAGGCCACGGACCAGGCCACGCACCAGGCCACGCACCAGGCCACGCACCAGGCCACGCGCCAGGCCACGTACCAGGCCACGGACCAGGCCACG
>JAHBAP020000211.1 GCA_018500005.2 Mycobacterium sp.
GGATTGGTTGCCACCGCGGTGGCATCGAAGGTGGGGTCCTCAATGTCGTGGCACATGCCCCGGACATAGTCCGGGCCCATCGGTTCGACGTCGAGCAGGGCACCGCAGTGATCGAGGTGAAACTCTCCGTGCCAACGATCGTGAACCGTGAAGCGGAAGTCCATGAACTGCGGCGGTGCCCCAATGTCGAACTGCAGACCCTTGAAGATCGTGATGATGTCCTCACCCTCGTAGTTGAGGGCCTTCTGCATGCGTTTGGTGTAGAGCGGGCTGCAGCCCGCCCACTCCTCGATGGCGATCTGCAGCATCTCCTCGCGACCGAAAGATGCTATGCACCAAGCCATTCCGGATCGGTCGATGAGCTGGCCGATGAGTAGCAGCTCGGGCACCAAGACGGACAATTGGTCGCGGGACAGTTCGGCGTAGCGGCTGCGCTGCTGGCTCACCTGTTCAAACCTAGTCCAGAGCCACGGCGGTGTGCTGCAATGGCGGAATGGCTGATCTGGAGTCGATCGAGGCGATCAAACGGGTGAAGTACCGCTATCTGCGCGCGTTGGACACCAAGCACTGGGAGGACTTTGCAGACACCCTCACCGAGGACATCGTCGGCGACTACGGGTCCTCGTTGGGCAAGAAGCTGCACTTCACCAATCGTGCGGAATTGGTGGAGTACATGCGCACCGCGATGCCGGCCGGCGTCATCACCGAACATCGCGTCACCCACCCCGAGATCACCTTGGACGACAGAGACGAAGCCGAGGGCAGGTGGTACCTGCAAGACCGGGTGATCGTGCCCGAGCACAACTTCATGCTGTTCGGCGCGGCGTTCTACCGCGACCGGTATCGGAAGACCTCTGACGGCTGGAGAATCTGCGCCACCGGGTACGACCGCACCTACGAGGTCGCCCAGAAGTTTGAGGGCAAGCTGACGCCGGGGGCGGCGCTGGCCTGAAGCTACTGGGCGATCGCGATCACCGCGCCCGGTTGCAGCCAGCGGATGATCTTGGTCAGAGTTGCGTCGTCGAGAGCGACGCACCCGGCGGTCGGCGCACCATTGGTGGTGTGAACGAAGAAAGCGCCGCCGTTGCCCGGGATGCGTTCCTTGTTCACGCCCATCACGATGGCGTGCGCGTAAGCCGGGATGTAGAGGTTCTCGGTTCCACTGGCGGGTGAGGTGTCGAACGGACACGCGGCCTGCTGGCAGACCTGCATGGTGTTATAGGTCGGTCCATCCGCGGACCACCAGTAGTCCGGGGTGGTCTGGTAGTACTTCAGGCCGCCACCGGGACTGGGTTCGGTGCCGAAGGCGAAATCGAGGCTGTAAACCCCCATCGGAGTCGCCGGGACGGCATCGCGCGCTTTGGGCGCCAGGCCCGCCGAACCGACGAAGGTGGGGATTCCGCTGCCGACTGGCTGCCACCCGGCGGCTCCGCGTTGCCAGACGTCCATCTTTGCGTTTGACCCGCCGGTGCCGACCACGGAGAGGACCTGGGTGGCATTTCCGACCTGCCCTGCGAACCAGGGGGTATCGGCGTGCCCGACCGGCGCCGAGGCCGTGGCGACGGCAACCGCGGTCAGGGCAGCCGCCAGCGAAGAGGGGATTCGGCGCATGGGCTCCATCGTCGTTGTGAGGTTCGGCGGGGGTCAAGTCAAGGTTGGGCCACGGTTCGGTGTCGACCCGAGGGAATCGGCGGGTCGGGGTCGGCATTGCTGTCGGCGACCTCGAGCGACAGCCCCGGCCGGACCGCTCGGGGTGCTCAGATTGCGGTCATCCCGGCCTGGGCAACAGCATCACTGGTCGGATCCCAGATTACGAGGAACAGCTTCGAACTGTTGTTTATCCGGCCTCACGTCACCGACCGCCTACTGGCGAATAGCGCTCTGGCAAACCCGTAGCTAGCATCCGGTCATGTCCCGAACTCGGAATGAATCCCCCTCGGCAACCGCCGCGTCGTGTTTGCCCACGCGAGTGCCAACCTGCGGTGAGCAATGTCAGTAGACGGTCTTCCGTCCGGGAAGTGGACACCTTTGCTCATCGGCGATCAATGGCCGAGCCTTGCTTCCGTTGAGGCCATCGCCGCCGCCGCTACGTCGCGGCGTCAAGTCTCGTCGAACCTCAGCGAGTACGCCGATCTACTGCTCGGTATCAAACATCAGAATCTCGCGGCCCAAGATGGTCTTACGGCTGAGGCATCACGCACCGCCTACGAAGAGGGCGCGGTCCAATCCGCCCGAATCTCACAGTCCAACGTCGCCAAGGGTGCCGCTTACCTGAGCGCGCACGCCAAGGTCTCAGAATTCCGCGACACTCTGCGGTCCCTGGCCGAATCCGGGAACGTCAGAATCGACGAGATCAACGACTCTCAGTCGCCGCTTCCAACGAAAGTCGCCGAGATTCTTGCAGTCGTGACGCAGATCAGGGAAGACGCGTTCCTCCACTCCGCAGCCTGTATGGGCCATATCAGCGACCAGATTCGCGCCGTGCTCGACTCGCAAGGAGTCGACAGCGGGCCGCAGTCTTTCGCCGCCGACCACGGGGTGGGTCCGTTCACAGGCCGGCCCAACGACTTTCGGGACCTGGAAGCCGAAATAGCCCGCCGGGTCGACAGTGGATTCTCGGGCACTACCAACGATCCCGGATCCGGGAACTCCGCACCGGCCCTGGCCGGCCAGGCAACGCCTCCGACAGCCGATGAACCCCGGCCGGTCGCAATGACCGGCCCGCAACCGGTGACGCCTGCCGATCCGGACGCCGCGACGAGCGAAGTGAATCTCGAGGCAGGCGTGTCTCCTGCAACTGCATCTCCGGTAACCACTGCCGCCCCCGCGAGCGTCACGCCGGACGCGCCCTCGAACGCCAGGACTCCGGTCGAGGAGGCCACCGCGGCACCAGGTTCGACCTCGGACAACGACCCTGACCGCCAGGCCAGGAACGTCGACACCGGACCCCCCACCGGCGCAGCGCTTTCCAGAGGGATGGAAGCGATGGCAGGAGCGCTGCCGCACACAACAAACCCGGCCCCGTCCAGCAGCCCTCTCATCGAAGCGGCGCTCGGCGATTCAGCTACCCAGGTCTTCGAACCCGGCCACACCGGTGCACCCGAGGCTGGCCTCGACCCAGTTCCGCCGAGCGAATCGAACCAGACGATCATCGCCGCCTCACCCGCCATGACTCCCGGGGCGGTGCCAACCGCCACGGGCACCGTCACCCCCGTGGCGTCGACCGCACCGCACGGTTCATTGCCGGCGTACGCGGCCGACTGGAGACCGGTTTCGGCGACAGCGGTTCCCGCGCCGGCATCGGCATCCGCCACCCCGCGTTCCGCTCCGACCAATTCCGCCAGTGCGTCCGGGCCGACCAGTCAGCTGACCGCAGTTCGCCGTCAGTCGCCGCCGACTGCCGACGGAGCCGCGGGCTGGACCGAGAGAGCATTTGCCGCGACCTCATCCGGTGCAACGACCAGAGCAGCCGCCACCGGCCGGGCGGCGCAGGAGCGACTGCGGCGACTGCTGAGCTCCGTCGCCCGCCAGCGGCCCGAGTTGCGCTGGGCCGTTGGCGATCTCGAGGACGGCACCACCCGCTTGGTCACCGATCTAGCAGGTGGCTGGATCCCGCCGCAGGTGGAGATCCCTTCCGGAGTGCGCACACTCCGCCCGGGTCTGCGCCGGAACGACCTGACTGCATTGCTCGGAGAGGCGACGCTCGCCACGAGTTACGAGCCTGGCGGACAACTGACTTCGGAGGACGAGCCGGTGGCGATGTCGATCCGCGCCCGGGAGACCACGCCAGTCGAGGACCTCGGCTGGGAGCTTTCCCAAGCCACCAAATGGCGTGACGGTCTTCCCCGTCTTGCCCACACCCTGGCCCGCGCGGCCTGCGCCAATACTGGATTCCTCGACTCCGAAGCCCGGCTGCTACGCGAACACCTCGACGCGCTCGCCCGAGCCATTCTGAATGTCTATCCGAGCCACATCGATGATGTGCAGATCGGCAACTGGCAGCTAATGGCCACGGTAGAAAGCTTGATCAGTGGCGAAAAGATTTCTGCTCATTACCATTTCGCCTGGTTCCGCGCCCAGGCCCTGACACCGGAGGCACGCAGATGAGCGGTGGCCAGTTGAATGCCGATGTCGAGCAATATCGTCAGGCCGCGGCGAGAAACACCCCTCCCCCACCGATCGCCTCCGATCCGCTGGTGACCGGTACGACTCCGATCGAACAACTCCTGCGTGTCCTCGGGATCGCCGCGAACCTCGACGATCCGCGGGACAACGCGACAGGCGCTGAACAGCATGCCGAGCGCGACGCCAGGACGCTTCAGGCCGCTGAAGCCTTCGCGGTCCGAGACGGCGAGGCTGCCGCCGAGTTGGAAAGTATCGCGGGAGGGCCATATTTCGACGAAGGAGGAGCTGCCGCTCTGCCCGATCAGACCTCCGCGATGGCGCAGCAACTTCCGCAGCTGGCCGCAGGAATCGCCGGGAGTCTTGCCGGAGCCCTCGGCGGGGTACTACAGCCTCTGACGCAGATACCGCAGCAGGCCGCTCAGGGGATGCAGCAATTGGCGCAAACCGGGCTGGGCATGTTCCAGCAGAGTGCCGATGAAGATTCCCTACCCATTGCGGACTCCGCCCTTGCCGAAGCCCCGCCGGCCACGGACTTCGGCGCGGCGCCCGGCGAC
>JAHBAP020000410.1 GCA_018500005.2 Mycobacterium sp.
CGGCGGCCAGGACTGCACTCGGGGTGGCGATGGCCAGCGCGCAGGGGCTGGCCGCGACGAGGACTGCCATGGCCCGGTAGAACGACGTTGCGAACGGCTCGTGGGTTACCAACGGCGCCAACAGGAGTACGGCGACCAAGCCCAGCACAAGGGGTACGAAGATGCGCTCGAACTTCTTGGTGAGCCGCTGGGTCGGCGAGACCTGCGTTTCGGCCTCGCTGATCATCGTGACCACGCGTGCAAGGGTGCTGTCGGCCGACGGCCGCGACACGACGATGTCGAGGGCACCCTGGCCGTTGATGGTTCCGGCGAAGACCCGGTTCTGGTCGGGCAGCCCGTCGGGGTTGGCTGCGGCCCGTTGGCGGTCCGGTACCGCAGACTTATCGACCGGAACGCTCTCGCCGGTCACCGGTGCCTGGTCGACGCTGCTGCGGCCCTCGATGACGAATCCATCCGCGGGAATCCGGGAATTGGGCTTGACTGCGACGACGTCACCGACATCGAGTTCTTCCACCGGAACTTCGGTCACCTCGGCGCCGCGGCGGACCATGGCGGTTTTGGGTGCGATGTCGGCCAGCGATTCGATCGCCCGCCTGGCCCGACCCATCGCGTAGCCCTCCAACGCGTGGCCGATTCCGAACAGGAACAGCAGCAGCGCGCCTTCGGCGAAGTCGCCCAACGCCGCCGCCCCCAGGGCCGCCACCAGCATGAGGAGGTCGATTTCGAAGCGGCCTGCCCGGATCGACTCGAATGCCTCCCGGGCGGTGAAATACCCCCCCGTCGCGAAGGACAGCAGATAGAAGACCAGCGAAAGCCACTGCGGCGCAGCCGATACGAAGGACAGACCGAATCCGACGGCGAGGAATACTCCGCAGGCGATGGCGAAAATCAGTTCGCTCCTGTCGCCGAACAGCCCTCCGTGGTGGTGCTCTTCCCCTTCAGCGACCGAGGGGCGGTGTTCCCCGGTCGGTGCCGGCGGTCCCGGTGGGACGGTGAGTGCCCGGTCAGGCTGTACGCGCACACCCAGTCCGGCGAGTTGGGCGCGCAGGTCCTGCTCGCCGATCTGTTCGCGGTCGAACTCGATGCGCAGAGGCCCATCCGACCAGGCGCGGGCCTCCAGCACACCGGGGACTCTCTCCAATTCGGCGGTGATGCGCTCGGCTCGCCGTGGCCGCTTGAGTCCGCTGGCCTGCCACACCACGTGGCCATACCGGTCGGTGATCTCGGCGCCCGCACGAAAGGCCAACTCGCGCAGGGTGCTGACGGTCAGCGCGTCGCGGTCATAATGCAGACACAGCTGCGCGGGACCGTCGGCTCCGGTGACGATGTGCGCCTCGTCGACTCCTGGCGTTCGCGCTAATGCTTCAGACAGCCGGTCCATGCAGCCGTCGCCATCGTCGTGCCCGTCGGGCAACAGCGTCGACAGTTCCAGTTCAAGCTTTGTGCCCACGCGGTCTCCTCCGGTTCACAGCGCCCCCCAGGGTGGGCAGTAAATGCCAGCCCCCACGGGCTCTGGTCCAGCGACCCTGGGGATGCCGGATGGGTAGAGTAACCCGAAATCTACGTACCTCGATAGTAGAGAGGTCCGGGATGGAACTCGACGCACGGGAGGGTCGCGGCACCGGTGTCACCAGCCACACCCAATGAGCGCCCCCGCCGCGGGTCCCGCGTCCAACCGCCTGAGCGGTTGGGCCAGCTCGGTGGGCATGCCGCTGACCGTGTCACGACGCACCCGCTGACGCAGATGGGCGACCCCAGCGATGCGGGACCGGGGGCCGGTCGGCGCCTGCGACTGCTCTCTGCGGTGGCCGGGCTGTGCGCGATCGTCGGGGCGGCGGCGGTGACATGGACCAGTGTGGGGCGGCCCGCCCCTGACGGCGCTGCCCCGCAGTCCGTGACCGCTGATCGCGACCACGACGTGGTCCTCGAGGTGCGCCCCGGCGACAGTGTGCCGGTTGTCGAAGAACGGTTGGCCGCGTTGGGCGTGGTGGACGCGGCGCAGTCGTTCGCCTCAGCGGCACGGTCACACACGCCGCCGATGGACACCGTGGAACCGGGTTTCTATGTTGTCTCACCGGGGCGCCAGCCCGCCGCTGTCGTGGAACAGTTGATGGATCCGGCCAGCAGGGTCGGAGTAGTCACCGTGCAGGCAGGCCGACAGCTCGACGACGTCACCGATCCGGCTACCGGATCGGTCACACCGGGATTGCTCTCCGAGATCGCCCAGGCGACGTGTGTGCCGACCGGGGGCGGTCGACGGTGCGTATCGGCTGAGGATCTGCGGCAGAGCGCCGCGCAGTCTGATGACGCGGCGCTGGGCATTCCCGACTGGGCCCGCGATCCGGTAGCGGCCATGGCCGGCGATCACCACCGCCTCGAGGGATTGATCGGGGTGGGCAGATGGAACGTCGATCCGACGGCCACGCCCGCGCAGATTCTGTCCACGTTGATCTCAGGCAGCGCGGCCCGATACGACCAGAATTCCCTGCTGCGCTTCGCTGCCCGGGAACACGGACTGCGCGAATACCAGGTGCTGATCGTGGCCTCGCTGCTTGAGCGTGACGGTCGACCCGGCCAGTATCGGCAGACCGCTGTCGAGATTTATGAACGCGTGCGCAACGGTGGTGACGAAGGGCAGCTTCCGCCGGTGCCGGTCACCGTGCCCGGTTCCGAGGCGCTCTACGCGGCCGAGCATCCGAACGGCTGATCAAGCGTGGCGGCTGGGTGCTCTCTGTGATCCCGCGCACTAGGCCAGGCTGAAGCCCCAGTCCAGAACGGATCGAGCCTGACCTTCTAAATCGCCGTGGCTGTACATCAGGACCGCGACCAGTCGCCTGCCGCCGCGCTGAGCCATCGCGACGTAGGTCTTGCGGGCCAGATTGGTGAAGCCGGTTTTGCCGGCGATGAATCCGGGGTAGCTGGAGAGCAGCGCGTCCTGGTTGGCGATCTGCCGCGTCCCGCCCCTGCCGTCCGGGAACAGTGCCGCACGCTGGTGCATGATCTGAACCAGCAGAGGGTATTTCAGCGCAAAGCGGTAGATCACCGCCAGGTCGTGCGGGGAACTGACCGA
>JAHBAP020000335.1 GCA_018500005.2 Mycobacterium sp.
CGCCACGGCCACCGGCGTTGCAGTTTCGGCCGGGCGATCGCCATGGTGTCGAAGTAGCCCAGGGTGAGCAGCCGCGGCATCAACGCCCGCAGTGCCGCCAGCCGCTGCGGGTCGCTGGCGCCGATCGCGGTCCGCAGAATCACCTCCAAGGTGATCTCCGACATCTTGGGTGCGACGGCGAATTCGGTGCCGACCGGCCAGCCGGCGATATTGGCCGCGGCGATCTCGGCGATCAGCCCGCTCTGACGGGCCACCGCCTCGCGGGCGAATGGCGCCAGCATGAGCCGGCGCCGGTCGCGGTGCAGGTCCTCGTCGAGCACCAGCACCGAACTGCGGCCCAGCATGCCGCCGAGCACCGAATTGGCTTCACCGGCGTGATACGTACGCGGGTCGCCGGCGAACACGGTCTTGATGTCGTCTGGGTTGGACAGGTACACCCCCGCCCCGTAGCCGGCCAGGCGCACGGTGAAGACGTCGCCGTAACGACGCCGGCAGGCCAATGCGAACCCCGACCACCACCGCAACATCAGCGCGGTCTGCAGGGCCGGCGGAATCGGCGGCCCCGGCGGCAGTGTGCCCATGTCCTCACAGTACGGACGTGACCCGGGCGCCGCGTATAGCGTCGACCGTTATGAGCGACCGGCCGAACATCCTGCTGCTGATCACCGACGAGGAACGCGAACGGGTGTGGTTCCCCGAGCATGTGCGATTTCCCAACCGCGAGCGGATGTCCGACCGGGGTATGCGTTTCACCAACCATCATGTGCACACCTTCCCGTGCACCCCGAGTCGGGCGACGATCCTGACCGGTCGGCACGCAGCCACGACCGGAATGTTCGACAACATCAACTTCAACTGGCAGCAACCGCTGGATCCGGGGATCCCAACCCTGGGCCATCGACTGTCGGCCGCGGGCTACACCTGCGGGTACCTCGGCAAGTGGCATCTGGGCGGCGAATCCCGGCGGGATGGGTTGCAGGCGTACGGCTTTCAGGACTGGAAGGGCCCCGATGCGCACGGAACCCCCTATCTGGGGCACTTCAAAGACGGCCGGACCGCGGCTCACGCGGCCCGGTGGATCGCCGAGCACGCCGATCGCGGGCCCTGGTTGCTGGTGTGCTCGTTCGTCAACCCGCACGACATCATGCTCTACCCGCGTTTCCGCAAACCGCGCGTCACCGACCACGGCGCGCAGCTACCGCCGAACTTCGCCGACGACCTGTCCACCAAGCCGCTGACCCAGCGATATTGGAAGGTCACCTGCGATGTCACCGGCGGGGTCGTCCGTGACGAGAAGTCATGGCTGCGACTGATCAACGCCTACATCGACCTCAACCTCGAGGTTGACGGCCATATCGGCACCGTGCTCGACGCGCTGGCCGCGTCGGGGGCCGAGTCGAACACGCTGGTGGTGTCGACCTCCGACCACGGTGATCTCGCCGGCGCCCACGGGCTGCGTCAGAAGGCCGCCAACCTCTACCGGGAGAACGCCCAGGTTCCGCTTGCGATGAACTGGCCCGGCACCATCCCGGCCGGCCGGACGACCCACCGGCTCACCGGCGCCGTCGACCTCCTTCCCACGTTGTTGGCCGTCGCGGGGGCCTCCGCCGGTCGGCTGCCCGGGCGGGACCTGTCCCCGTTGTGGTCGGATCCGGAGCGCGCGGTCCGGGACGCGGTGTTGGTCACCAGCGATGCCTTCTCGTCGATGGGGCCGGCCGGCCCGCACCGCGGCTTTCTTCGCGGAATCATCACCGAGTCGCACAAATACGGGCGGTATTTCCTGCCCGGCGAGCAGCACCGCGGGCGGGCCGGGGCGGATCTGGAACTCTATGACCGCGCCGCCGACCCGGCAGAGATGCGTTCCCTGACCGCTGGTGGGGCACCGGAAGCCGAACCGCTCGTCGACGACCTGGATCGCCGTCTCGACGACCTGATCGCCGCGGAGGTGGGTGCCGACGAGGTGGACCTCCCGCTACCGAAAAGTCAGCTGGCAAGCCTGGGATACCTGTGGCGGCGGCGCGCCCGGGCCACGGGTGTCGGGACGCCGTGAAGCCGGTGATCGCAGCCTTCCCGCCGGCACCTTCGAGGGTGCGAAACCGCAGATAAAAGGCTATAATTGAGCTATCAGAAACGGCCATTGCGAATGGTCGTTTGTCATTGGCGGGGGTACCCGGGTCGTGTGTCGGGTAGCCCCCGCCCGCCCGCCGAAAGGTAGTCCTTGACCGATTCCAGCAAAACCCTGATCGCTGCGCTGCTCGACCGTTCCGGCTCGATGAGCACCTCGGTGGAAGCCACTGAGGACGGCTGGCGTGAGCTCGTCTCCGGGCAGCGCGCCAACCCCGGCACCTGCCAGGTGACCCTGGCCCAGTTCGACCACGAGTACGAGGTGCTCTACCGCCCGACCGATCTCGCGTCGGTGCCCGAGTTCACCCTCGTGCCCCGCGGCCGGACCGCACTGCTCGACGCGGTGGGCCGGCTCATCACCGAGGTGGGGCAGCAGCTTTCGGTGCTTCCCGAAGCGCAACGTCCCGGCCATGTGATCTGCCTGATCATGACCGACGGTATGGAAAACGCCAGCCAGACGTGGACGTGGGAGGCCGTCAAGGCGCTGATCACCCAGCAGCGTGAGGTCTACAACTGGGAGTTCATCTTCCTCGGCGCCGATATCGACGCCATCGAGATCGCCTCCCGAATGGGTATGGACAGGGAGTACGCGATGAATTTCGACAAGCGTGACTATGGGGCCCAGCGCGGTGCTTTCTTTTCGACCAAGGACGTGATCGACCGCAGACGTGCGTCGCGCCCCGGCGGCGGCTTCAGCGATGCGGACCGGAAGAGGGCGATGGGGGAGTAGCCCTTCAGGCGCCTGCGGTCTCGGCCGTCTGCGCACCAATAACCGTGTCCGTCGGGGCGGTGCGTTCCCAGAGCACCGCCCCGACGCATGCGGTTATCACCCAAGCGGTGCCCAGCACCGCGCACCAGGTCATGATCGCCATTGCCACGCCGATCGGGCCAAAGCTCGTCCAGGCGTCGATCACCCCCGGGAAGATGATCCGCCCGATGGCCGGGACGATGATCCCGTCGATCACCACCCCGGCAAGTCCGGCCAGCGCAAGGTATTTCAGCCCGTGGCCGCCGTCGCGTACCAGTATCAGCGGGGTCAGCGACCAGAACGCCCAGACCGGCACCAGCGCCACCACGAAAAGCAGAAGCTGCGTGACGCCGTGATACTCCGCGCCGAAGGCGGTGCGCTCCCGCAGGACCAGCATCATCAGGTACAGCGCGAACCACAGCGAGCCGCGCAACAGTCGCTGCTTGGCGCTGAACTGCTCCCGCCGCCAGGCCTTGGCGAAGATGCTCGCCACCATGATCGCCATCGGTATTCCCCACACCAGGAACGCTGCGACACCGAGGACGGTCCACAGCGAGCGCAGCGCGGCGGTGTCGCCGAATGCATCGCGCACGGTGTCGCTGGTCGCTCCGGAAAGGCCCAACTCCCGGATCCAGATCGTGCCGGGGCTGGCGTTGTCGGCGAACCCCTCGAAGTAGCTGAACCCCAGGATCATCAGCGGGATGACGACGGTGAACAGCTGCACCGACACCAGCACGCCCTGGTTGGCGCCGTCGATCTCCTTGAAGCGTTGCAGGACCGCCTTGATCGGGCTCAGCGCCCTCGACTCGGCCAGTCGGCTCCGGCGCTCGGCGAGGTGCTGATGAATGTCATCGCGACGGACACTTCCCATGGGCAGTGAACGTACAGCGCGTCAGTCCTCGATGCTCAGCGCTTGAGTGGGGCAGTTCTCGCAGGCCTGCTCGAGATCGGTGCGCCGGTCGTCGCTGATGTCCTCGATGAGGATGTTCAATGCGCCGTCCGGACCGATCTCGAAGATGTCCGGGGCAGTGGCCTCGCACAACCCGATCGAGGAGCACTTGGTGCGGTCGACGACGACTCTCATGCCCGCTTCTCCGGGCTGAATTCAACGTCCATGCTCACCACGGTATGGAAGAAGTTGCCGTTGCCCAACTCCGGCTCGCCGACCGTGTGGATGTCGGGCAGTCGTGTCAGCAGTTCGCGGAACGTCGCGGTGATCTGGCGGCGGGCCAGCTGGGCGCCCAGGCAGTGGTGGATGCCGCCGCCGCCGAAGGCCACGTGCTTGTTCGGCCAGCGCGACAGATCAAGCTTTTCGGGATGGTCGAAGACCTCGGGGTCCCGGTTGGCCGAGGAGTAGAACATGATGACCTTGTCGCCCTCGGTGATGTGATGTCCGCCCAGTTCGGTGTCATGGGCGGCGGTGCGCCGGAACGTCATGATCGGGGTGGCCCACCGGATGATCTCCTCGACGGCCATCGGAAGCCGGCCGTCCAGATCCTCCATCAGCCAGGCCCGCTGATCGGGGAAGTCGGTGAGCGCTTTCATGCCGTGGCTGATGGACTGCCGGGTGGTGTCGTTGCCGGCGATGATCAGCAGCGCGAAGATCGACGAGATCTCGTCGTCGGTGAACCGTTCGCCGTCGACCTCGGCCTGCACCAGCGCGGTCATCAGGTCGTTCTCCGGATTGGCGCGGCGCTGCGCGATGAGTTCGTGGGCGATCCCGTGCACGGTCATGACCGTTTGGGCCAGGCGCGCCAGCGGGTCAGCGCCCTGGAGCAGTCGTGGATCGCGCCAGCCGTCGGCGAACTGCGACTCGTAGGCGACGGTGCGTCGGTGTTCTTCGGGGATGCCGACCATGTCGCAGATGTTGTTCATCGGCACCAGTGAGGCGACCTCGGTGACGAAGTCGATCTGCCCCTTGGCGCCCCCCTTTTCGATGGCGTCGTCGACGATGCGGCGGGAGTTGGCGACGATGTGCTCGTCGATCCGGGCCAGCTGCTTGGGGGTGAACGCCGCCGCCATCAGCCGGCGGATCTTGGTGTGCCTCGGGGGGTCCATCGCGATGAAACCCTGTGCGGCGTCGAGCAGTTCGGGTGGAATCGACTCGAAGGTGATGCCCTTACCGGAGAGGAAGTCGCCGGGGCGTCGGGTGACCTCGACGAGGTCGGCATGCCGCACCACGGCCCAGAAGCCCTGATCGTTCGGGTCCTCGAACATGCCGTTCTTGACCGGGCGGTGCCAGGAAATGGGGCGGTGGGCCCGCAGTTCGGCGAAGGTCTTCTCGCGGTCCTCGGCGGTGCCCTCCCAGAACTCGTGCGAGGAGAGGTCGGCCGGGTCATACGGGCGATCAGCGCGGGTGAAGGCGGGAGCGGTCATCGTCGTCTCCTAGGGGTCAGGTCGTTGAACCGACTCTCTGACAAAAAATATAAAATGTCAAGCACTAGCGACACGGAGATTAAAAATGTCGGAGCTCGCGCTAGACTCCTCGGTGTGACCTCAGTCGACCTCCGCGCCGAGACCCGCGCCTACGCCCGGTCCCGGCTGCGCGAGCTAGCGCTGGACGCCGCTCGCGCGGTCGTCCTCGATCGGGGGTGGGCCGCGGTCCGGATGGGGGCCATCGCGACCGATATCGGCATCAGTCGCCAGAGCCTGCACGCCGAGTTCGGCACCAAAGAGGATCTCGGCAACGCCCTCGTCCTGCGTGAGATGGCGGAGTTCTTCGACGGCGTCGGTGAGCGTCTGGCCGCACATCCCGGCGACCTTTCCGGCGCGGTGTCCGACGCGGTGGAGTACATGCTTTCCGTTGCCCGCGACAACCCGCTGCTGGAGACGATCTTCACCCGGGCGGCGGCCGGCGGCGACGTCTCGCTGCTGTCACTGCTCACCGTCCGCGGCGAAGCGCTGCTGGACACCGCAACCGCCGTCGTCCGCGACTGGGTGATCTCGCAATGGCCGTCGGCCGATCCCACCGACGTGCGGGTGATGGTGGAAAGCGTTGTGCGCCTGTGCCAGAGCCACATCCTGACCCCGACGAAGCCGCCGTCGGACGTCGCCGCGGACCTCGCGCTGGTGGCCTGCCGCTGCCTGCGGATGGGTTAGACCTCACGCAGACAAAGCGCGGGTGAGGCTCTGCGTGGCTCCTCACTCGACGCGTGAAATCAGTCGATCAGACCCAGCTCTGCCATCAGTTCCCAGTTGGCCACCAGCGCGGCGTACCGGGGCCAGTGGTGTTCCAGGTTCGGGGTGAGCACTCGCATGGCGGCCGGGAACGGTGCATACGCGACGTCCCAGTGGTGGGCGTGCGCCATGGCGAGATGGGTGTTCATCCCGATCGGCACGAGGGCCTGCTTCTGGGTGAGCTGCATATCGTTGTTGGCGTCATGGGAACTGAGCCGCACCGCGTCCATGAACTGGACGTTGGGCACTTCCAGCGGGGTGGTGGCACCGGTCAGGGCGAACAACGGGATGCCTAGGCCGTCCAGGTAGGAGGCGTGTTTACGGTTGAAGGCCTCGCGGACCTCGGTGCGCAGATCGTTGATGGCGCCCTTGACGTCGTACTCGTCGAGCCGGCGCACCCCGACTTTGTTCAGCATGGCCCCGCTTATCACCGACAGCAGGGTGCTGAGGTACTCGTAGGAGTCCTCGATGGGCAGATCTTTTATCTGACTGTAGATCCCGTCGGCGGTATAGGAGCCGCCGGCCGCCCCCGCCCAGGTGAACACCCCTTTGATCCGGTCGTGGTACTCGGGGTGATGCACCAGGAAAGACAGGATGTCCGGAGTGCCCTTGCTGTAGCCAAGCAGGAATACTTTGTCGGGCTTTTCGAGTTCGGCACTGGGCTTGCCCTTGGCATCCAGGCCCTCGCCTCGGAAGGCCGCCTCGATATCGGCTTCATTGGCCTCGCATGACCGCATCGGGTGGATGTCGGCGCGGAGATAGCGCCAGCCGCGTTCGGCGAAAAGCCTTTCGGCCTCAACGGGAAACGCGTGCGCGTCGGAATGTAACAGCCCGGTGAGCAGGCCGCCGCAGATGATCAGCGTGGTGTTCTCGATCGGGTCATGCTGTGCGGCAGGCATTTCCGCCTGCCACTCGCTGATCGGGGCGTCCTTGAGGAAGCGCTCGGCGATCGCCTGGCGCGGATTGGACTTCTTCAACAGGCCCGGCAGCGGAAGGCCGGACAGTAGCAGCGGTTTGGAGGCGTAGTCCACCGCTTTGGAGTCCTTGATGGCCTCCTGGATGAACAGGTTGCGCCACCGGCGGGCGATCCATCCCTTGACCCAGGGGTCCTTGATGGCGTGCGGGTCGGCGGTGAGGAGTTCCCGGACGCCGGCGATGACGGCCGAATAGTCCTGCGCCGCTTCTTGTTCGGCGAGTTCGGTGGTCAGTTCGGTGATCTGCATGCGCGTCCTCTACAGGCTGAGGGATTCCCGGGCTTCGCTGAGTGCCTTGGCCGAACCTTGCAGGCCGAGGAGTTCGTTGACCGACAGTGGCACCTCGAGTACCTGGCCGGCGCCGGACCGCGACACCAGTGTGGGGAGCGAGAGTGCGACGTCGGTGAGTTGGTATGCACCGGTCTGCACCGTGGAGATCGGCATTAC
>JAHBAP020000128.1 GCA_018500005.2 Mycobacterium sp.
ACCTGCGGGCCCGCACCGGCGCCGAACTCGACGACGCGGTCCGCCGGCTACGGCTGCTGGTCGCCGGATTCCTCGCCGGGATGACCGAGGATGTCCAGAACGGCGCGCACGGCCTGCGGTAGCGCCGCCCGGACCGCGGCGCTCAGCCCCTCACCGTGGCCGGTGTCGGCGACCTCGACGCTGACCACCGCCACCGACTCGGGCGCCCGGTCCAGCGCTCGGGCCAGTTCGTAGGCCTGACGCAGACTCAGGTCGTGCGAACTCAACGATGCCGGCTCGGCGAGGTCGTCGATCATGCACCGACTCACCCGGCCCGGCTCGGCGCCTGCGGCGGCGTCGACCAACACCGCCCGCGACGCGTAGCGCCAGGCATCCAGAATCGCAGTCGGCTCAGCCACACAGGCGAGGACCCTGAGGTTCGGAATGTCCTGCCGTGCAAGCTCTTGCGCTACCGCCGGCCCG
Source organism: Mycobacterium sp. (assembly GCA_018500005.2). Classification (GTDB taxonomy): domain Bacteria; phylum Actinomycetota; class Actinomycetes; order Mycobacteriales; family Mycobacteriaceae; genus Mycobacterium. The sequence goes on from JAHBAP020000128.1 coordinate 463, forward strand.
ATGCCGTCGTCGCGACGGAAGGTGTTCCCGATGCCGATCACGACGTCCACCAACGTCAACCGCGCTTCACCGTCAGGGTGAGGAAGTGCGTCGCGCAGGAAATGCACGGGTCGTAGTTACGAATGGCCCGTTCGCACAGCGTGGTCAGCGCGGCGTCGTCCAGCGAGGCGCCCGCGACCACCACCCGGGCCAGGTCTTCTTCGATCGCCGCCTGGTTCTGCGCGGTCGGCGGGACGATGTCCGCCTCGGCGATCAGCCCCGACTCGTCGATGCGGTACCGGTGATAGAGCAGACCGCGGGGTGCCTCACTGACACCGTGACCGACCCCGGGGCGCGCCTCCACCGCGACGAACGGCCGCGCCGGACGCTCGTAGTCCTCGATGATCCGCAGCGCCTCCTCGACCGCGTACACGACCTCGACCGCTCGAACAACGATGCTGCGGAACGGGTTTCGGCACTCCACGCCGAGCCCCGCGGCGGTGGCTGCCTGACGAGCCACCGGGGAAAGCTTGTCGTGGTTGAGCGCATAGCGGGCCAACGGGCCGGTGAGGTGCCGCTGACCGTCCAGCGTGGCGTGCAGTGCGGTGGAGTGCGGCACCTGGGTTTCCCGCAAATGGTCGCTGAACTCCGACACCGGAAAGGGTTCACCGGCGCTTCGGGCGATCCGGCCACCCTCCAACGGATAGCGATCGCCGGTCAACGCCAGCATCTCGTGTTCGATTCGCAGATCGGGGAATTCGAATCCGGACACCCACTCGACGGTAGCCAGCGCGTCATCGAGAGCCCGACGCAACTGTTCGGCCATCGGCTTGAGGTCGGCCCGGGTCGGCACCGAGTAGAAGCCACCGACCCGCACATTGACCGGATGGATGGACCGACCGCCGATGAGTTCCTGCAACCGGTTACCGGCCTTCTTCAGGGACAGTCCGCGTTCCACCGCCGCGCGCTGGGTCTTGGCGATCGTGATCACATCGGGCGCGCCGAGGAAGTCGGGGGCGTGCAACATGTAGATGTGCAAGACGTGGCTGTGAATCCACTCCCCGCAGTAGAGGAGTCGGCGCAGTGCCACGAGTTCGGGTTCCAACCGCACCCCGCAGGCGTCCTCGATCGCATTACAGGCGCTGGTCTGATAGGCCACCGGGCAGATGCCGCAGATCCGGGCGGTGATGTCCGGCGGCTCGGTGTAGGTACGTCCGCGCAAGAAAGCCTCGAAGAACCGGGGCGGCTCGTAGATGTTGAGTTCGACGAGTTCTGCTGCGCCGTCGCGCAATTCGACGTGCAACGCGCCCTCGCCCTCGACCCGGGTCAGCGCTCCCACTCGCAGCGTGCGCGACTGCGTCATGCCCCGTCACCCTCCGCCCTGAACTGGGTGACGTTGAAGGTCCCGAACACCCGGTCCACGTCCCCCTCCGACATACCGTCGCGGTGCAGCAGTGGGATCATCGCGCCCATGTTGGGGGTGGCCATCGGTCCGAAACAGCCGTAGCAGCCGCGGTGGTGCCGCGGGCACAGCGCACCGCAGCCGGCATGGGTGACCGGGCCCAGACAGGCGATCCCCTCGGCGACGGTCACGCAGGTGACTCCGGCGCGTTTACATTCGGTGCAGACCGTCGCCGCCGGCAGTTTAGGTTTGCGGCCGACTAGTAAGGCGGCCAGGGTGTCGAGCAGTTGTCCGCGGTCGATGGGACAGCCCCGCAACTCGTAGTCCACCGTCACGTGCGCCGAAGCCGGGGTTGAGGTCGCCAGTGTCTGGATGTAGTCCGGGCGTGCATAGACCACCGAGGCGAACTCGCTTACATCGGCGAAGTTGCGCAACGCCTGGATGCCGCCGGCAGTTGCGCAGGCACCGATGGCAACGAGAACCCCGGACTGGGCTCGGATTTCGGCGATCCGGCGCTCATCGGCCGGCGTGGTGACGGACCCCTCAACCAGCGACACGTCGTAGGGGCCGCCGACGATGGCGCTGGACGCCTCGGCGAAGGTGGCGATCCGGACCTGGTCGGCCAGGGTCAGCAGCTCGTCCTCGCAGTCGAGCAGGGTCAGCTGACAGCCGTCGCAGGATGCGAACTTCCACACTGCGAGGCTGGGCGGGGCACCGCCGCTCCGGGCCATCTAAAGTTCCTCGACTTCCAGCAGGGGCCGGGCCACTTCGAATGTGACCACCGGTCCGTCCCGGCACAACAGCAACGGGCCGAGTTGGCAATGACCGCACCAGCCGGCACCGCACTGCATGTTGCGCTCCAGAGACACCCTGATGTCCCGGGCGTCGATACCCTTGTCCAGCAGAGCTTTAGCGCTGAACTGCATCATCGGTTCCGGACCGCAGAGGAACGCCGTGGTGCGTTCCGGTTGCAGGTTCAGCCGACGCAGCGGCTCGGTTACGAAGCCGGTCTCGCCCAGCCAGCCCTGGATCGGCACATCGACGGTCTGGTGCATCTCGATGGCCGGGTTCTGGAGCCAGCCTTCCAGTTCGGCGGTGTAGAGGAAGTCACGCTGGGCGCGGGCGCCGGCGATGAGGATCACCCGGCCGTACCGGTCCCGGTCCGCCAGCGCACCGTGCACGACCGGACGCAGCGGGGCCAGTCCGACACCCCCGGCGACGACGACGAGGTCACGCCCGACCGCGGTTTCCAGATCCCAGCCGGTGCCGAACGGCCCTCGCACACCGACAATCTCGCCTGGTTGGGCGGCGCACAACGCGGTGCTGACCGCGCCGACCGCACGCACGGTATGGGTGATGATTCCGTCGTTATGCAGACCGGAGAACGAGATCGCGACCTCCCCGACGCCGAATGCGTAGAGCATCATGAACTGGCCAGGGACGGCACCGGAGAGGACCGAGTCCACCGGTTCCAAATCGAGGGTCACCGAGTCGGCGGTCTCGGTCACCCGTGACCGCACCCGGTAGGGCACCGGCGCCATACTCGAGACCTGCCTGGGACGCACAGTCGTCTCAGTCATCGCGTGGCTCCCCCGTTCGTTCCCGCTCGAAGACCGCCATCTCCTCGGTGATGTCGATCCCGGTGGGGCACCAGGCGATACAACGACCACAGCCCACGCAGCCTGAACTGCCGAACTGGTCGTGCCAGGAACTCAGCTTGTGGGTGAGCCAATGCCGATACCGCGACGGCCCGGATCGGCGGACCGGACCGTCGTGGATGAAAGTGAAGTCGAGTTCGAAGCAGGATGCCCATTCCATCCATCGCTCGGCATGCTCGCCGGTCAAGTCGGTGACATCGGTGGTGGAGGTGCAGAAGCAGGTGGGGCACACCATGGTGCAGTTGCCGCAGGTGAGGCAGCGGCCTGCCACCTCCGACCAGTGCTCCGAGGAACGGGAGTCGATCAATAGTTGACGTAGGTCGGCCCCGGGCATCCGGCGGCCCATTTGCCCTGCGGCCAAGGCGATCTCGTGGGTGGACCGACGGATTTCCTCCGCAGTGGCGGCCCGATGCGGCGTAGCCTCGAGCACCTCGGCGCCCTCATCGGTCCCGGCGTGCGCCAGGTAACGGACCGTCTCGGCGTCGATAAGTTCGGTGAGGGACACGTCATACCCCGGTCCACAGCCCGGACCGGTGCCCATCGAGTCGCAGAAACACAGGCCGCCGGGTTCGGTGCAGTTGACGCCGACGATGAAGGCGCCGGCGCGGCGGTGGGCATAGGAGCCGTCCGGGTGCGCGCCACCCGCCAGCACCCGGTCCAGCACACCGATGGCGGCCAGGTCGCAGCCCCTGACACCGAGGAATGCGTACCGGATCTGTTCGGTGTCCTCGCCCGCACCGTCTGAGGACCAGACCCGCTGGCTGCGCGGATGAAGAAACTGCTTCCACGATTGCGGACCGGCCGAGTGGCCGAATGCCGCCCGGTCCGCCCGGGCCCGCAACCGATAGGTTCCCGGTGCCACGTCCACCCCCCAGCCGTAGGGCAGTTCTGCGGCGGAGTCGATTTCGGCAAGGACGATCGCGTTGTCCCGCAGCGTCGGCCCCACCACCTGGAGACCGCGTCGGCGCAGTTCCTGAACCAGGTCATGCAGTCCGTCGATCACCACCCCTGGGCCAGAAGCCATGCCTCCCATCGTGCCCGATGCGATCGATGTCTGCGCGGGGCTTAAGTCACCTGTGCCGACCCAGCGGCTACAGCATTCCCGGGGCGGGATCATGACCGAGTTGGTGGGCCAGCACGTCGTCGATGGTGGCTTGCCGGAACCGGTGCCCGACCGCCTCCAGTGCAACCGGGGCGACGCGCTGGTTGGCCTCGGCCAACTCGACGGCGCCCTGCTTGCCGAGCAGGATCCGCGGTCCGATCGAGGGCACCGGCAACAGTGCAGGCCGATGCAGCGTCGCCGCCAACGCCCTCGTGTAGTCGGCGTTGCGCACCGGATTGGGGGCTACCGCATTGATCGGCCCGGTGAGGCGATCGTCGTAGATTGCCCGGTAGTAGATGTCGAGCAGGTCGTCGATGCCGATCCAGGACAGCCACTGCTGCCCGTTGCCCAACCGGCCGCCGAGTCCGGCCGCGAACAGCGGACGCAGCAATCGCAGCGTGCCGCCGGCGGCGGATTGGACGATCCCGGTTCGGACGTTGACCACTCGCCGACCGCTCTGCGCAGCCGGGTCGGTGGCGGCCTCCCAGTCGGCGACCACGTCGGCCAAGAATCCCGTGCCGCGCGAACTGTTCTCATCGAGCACGGTCTCGCCGCGGTCGTAACCGTAGAAGCCGATCGCCGAGGCGCTGACGAGCACCCGCAGACCTGGCGTGACGGCGGCAATCTCAGCGAGCCGACGGGTGGGTTCGATCCGCGAGTCGCGGATCGCCCGGCGGTGGGAGTCATTGAACCTGCCGGCGATCGACTCCCCCGCCAGATGCACCAGTACGTCGACCCCGGCGAGTAGATCGGCGGCGGGATCGCCTGGTTCCCAACGTCTTTCGTTCTCGCCTGCCGGCTCCCCCCGCACCAGCCGGATCACCCGGTGCCCGCCCGTCGAAAGGAAAGCAGCCAACGCCGTGCCGACCAGGCCGGAGG
>JAHBAP020000202.1 GCA_018500005.2 Mycobacterium sp.
CGCCGGCCCGGGCGTTGCGCAGCATGTCGCGCAGCGACCGGAACGACTCGTCGATCAGCACCAGGCCCAGGGCGTCCATGGAGTCGAAGTGGCGGTAGAAGGCCGCCGGCACAACGCCGGCCCCCCGGGTGACCTCTCGCAGGCTCAGGCCGCTGAAGCCGCGGTCGCCGAGGAGTTCGAGGGCCGCGGCGATCAGCGCCCGGCGGGTTTCCTCTTTGCGTTCCCCGCGGGTCGGGGTGTCACGGGACCGCGACCGGGACCGGCCCGACCGCCCCTCCCGATTGGGTGTACGAGTATTCACCGATGGGAACCGTACACACGTTCAGGGCTGCACCAGAATCCTGATCGGATTACCGTCACCCCGTTCGAGCATCTCGATGCCCTCGCGGATGTCCTCGAGCGGGATGATCCGGCTGATCGAGCGGGACAGGTCCAGCCGGCCCATCGACACCAGCCGGGCCAGCGTCTCGATATCGGCGTTCTGATATCCCAGGTGCCCCAACACCTTTCGCTGCGTGAAGCCGAACAACGACGTCGGCCCGACCGTCGGCGACTCCGCGCTCATCCCGACCGCCACCAGTCGGCCGCCTACTGTCAGACAGTTCAGCGCCTGTTCGAATGTCGACTTCAGGCCCACTGCGTCGAAGGCCACATCGAGGCCGCGTCCGCCGGTGATCTCGGCGAGGCGATCCCCCACGTCGGGGTCCTGCGGGTCCAGTGCATAGTCGGCGCCGAGCTCCAGCGCCCGGTCCCGCACCGCCGGACTGATGTCGAGGGCGACGATCGGCGCGGCGCCGACCAGGCGGGCCAACTGCACGATGTGGGTGCCGACGCCGCCAATGCCCCACACCCCCACCGACTCCCCGATGCCGACCTTGCCGGTATGCACCACCGCGCCATACGGCGTGGAGACTGCGTCGGCCAGAATTGCGGCCTGCTCCAGGGAGACGTTGTCGGGCACCCGGGTCAGCCCGGCGGCGAGTGCCACGGTGTATTCCGCCCAGCCGCCGTCGTAGGCGAACGCCATCAGTTGCATCCGCAGGCAGCCGTTGAGGTCCCCGCGCCGGCAGTTCGGGCAGTCACCGCACGGACGTCCAGCGGCGACCACGACCCGGTCGCCCACCGACCAGCCGGTGACGTCCGGGCCTAGCGCGGCGATGACCCCGGAGGCTTCATGGCCCTGGGTGACAACCTCCCGCTGGGCGGGAAAGGCGCCGGAGATCAGGCTGAGGTCTGAGTGGCAGATACCGCAGAACGCCACCTTGACCAGGACCTCGCCAGGGCCGGGTCGCGGAATCGGGACGTCCTCGACTGCGACCGTCCTGGTGTCGGCGTAAAACCGTTCGGCGCGCATCGTCGAACCCTGCTCCGTTGTACCCATGCCCTCATCAAACCGCATTAACCTGGCAGCTATGTGGCTACGTCAGCGCGACGGCGTGACCTGCGGGCCGAGTGTGGCGGTGATGGCTCGCGCAATGCTGGACGCCGATTACGGCGCGGCCCTGCAGGCCGAGCGAGCCCAGCAGTGGTTCGACGCCGAGCAGGGCCGGGTGCACCGGGCGGTCAACGTGCTCTGGCCCAGGGCGCTGGGCACCACACCTGCGGGTGTGGCCCGGGCCGTCAACGCGCACAGCGCAATTCCGTACCGGTGGCGCCTGGCCCGATTCCGAGACGGGCTGGCCGACGTTCGCGCCGCGGTCGGGGAGGGGTTGCCGGTGGCCATGCTGATCGGCTCGGTCATCCCCCGGCACTGGGTGCTGCTGACGGAGATCAGGGGGTCGACGTTTCGGTGCTACGAACCGTCGTCGGGCCGACTGGTTGAGGTGGAGAGCGACACCATCCGGTCGGGGAAGCTGCAAGGGCTCGGTTTTTCCAGGCCTTTCGCGTTCGTGCTGCCCGCCCGCTGAGCGCGCGGCGGGAAGCTACACAATTTTTGCCCACCTACGCGCGACATCGGCTTGTCGCTCACTGGGGGACAGTGTGTCGGTCGGCGGTTTCTGGCGGGTTGCTTTCACGATGGATGTGTCGGTAGCTCCAGATGGGCTGCCGATGCACCCGCGGTGCCGTCGAGTCACTGCCTTTGTCGCTTGACACGCGATGTCCACTCTTGAGTGTTGCAGGACTCGGCGGTTCCCGGGGTGTGGTGACCGTCAACAGGGCAATGCGTCAGGAGTTTCTGAACGCCGAGCAGTGAGCATCACAGGTATTCACACCCCACACCGATAAGGGTGCCTCCCCACTGGGATCAGCAGCGAGGAGGCTGTCATGCAGTATGCCCCAGTTATGTTGGCCGACCCACCGGTCAATGGTGTTACCTGTGGAATTGATTGGGCCCGTGATGATCACGCGGTCGCGATCATCGATTCCCAGGCCCACGTTGTCTACCGCGGCGTGGTCGAGCACAGTTCGAAAGGCCTTAAGGATCTGATCACGATTCTGGCCCGTCACGGTGTGGCCGAAGTGGCGATCGAGCGTCCCGACGGGCCGGTGGTCGAGACCCTGATAGACGCCGGTCTGACCGTGGTCGTGATCAACCCAAACCAGATAAAGAACCTACGAAGCCGCTACGGATCAGCCGGCAACAAAGACGACCGCTTCGATGCGTTCGTGTTGGCCGACGTGCTGCGCACCGACCGGACCCGGCTACGCCCATTAACCCCGGACAGCTCCGAAACCGCGGCGCTGCGTGCCTTGTGCCGAGCCCGTAAAGACCTGGTGATCCACCGTGTGGCGGTAGCCAACCAGTTACGTGAGCACCTCAACCGGGTCTTTCCCGGCCCGGTCGGGCTCTTCGATGCCCTCGACTCCCCGATTAGCCTGAAGTTCCTGACACGGTTCCCCTGCCAAGACCGTGCGGACTGGCTGAGCCCCAAACGACTTCAGTCCTGGCTGCGTTCCGTCGGATACAAAGGCCACACCAACCCCACGGTCATC
>JAHBAP020000533.1 GCA_018500005.2 Mycobacterium sp.
ACAGCAGACGCAGCGGCCGGCGGCCGATTCGCCGCGTCGACGGCCGGGGCGGCGGGGGCGGGATGAGATGGGGCCGGCGCGGCGAACGTCGACAGCCCCGGGGTCAGCGCGGCGGTGGTCTCCTTGACCGATTCGATCGTCTGCTGCGGTCCCCGGATCCGCCGCACCTTCAGGTAACCCAACAGCGCGAACACACCAGTGACCACCAACATCAGGATGAAGACGATGAGGAACGCCGCCCATCGCCACAGCCAGGTGTCGAGCAGTTCGGCCAGGAAGAAGAACATGAAGAAAGTCGAGTAGAGCAGAACGACCAGAGCCAGGATGAAGAAGACGCTGCCGGTCAGGCCTTTCTTCACATCCCGGGTGATCTCGGCCTTGGCCAGTTCGACCTCGGCGCGCATCAGAGTCGACACCTGGGTGGTGGCGTCTCGGACGAGTTCACCTATCGACGGATTAGCCGGCATCGCATGCGGATCCAACAGCGGAATCGAGGCAGCCGTGTCCGGTACCCCGTTCTTGCGATCCCGATTGCTCACGGCAGCCTCCAGATTCCATAGGTCGGGCCCGATGGTCGGACCAAAGTCCTCCGTGGTCGGTGTTCCGCGGTTCATGTTGCCATGCCGGTCACCCGACCGGGGCAGTCACGGTGTTGTTACAGAAGTTACTGATGGGACGAAGGTAGACTGGGCCGTCGGATGTGACTTCGTTCTGGAGGTGTCAGTGAGCAGCGCAACTCGGGTGCGGCGGACGGCAGGGGCGGTGGCCCTGGCCTTTGCCGCACTGTTGCCAACGCCGGCTACCGCCACTGCGGCCGATCCGGTACCCATTGGTGGCGGCGCCGGCATCGTCATCGACGGAGACACGTTCTGCACGCTCACGGCTATCGGTAACGACCGCTCCGGCGCGTTGATCGGATTCACCTCCGCGCACTGCGGCGGCCCCGGTGCGCAGGTCGCCGCAGAGGGGGCCGAGGACCGCGGCGTCATCGGCACGATGGTCGCCGGCAATGACGGCCTCGACTACGCGGTGATCCGATTCGACCCGGCGAAGGTGACCCCGGTGTCGAACTGGAACGGCTTCGCCATCGACGGCGTCGGCCCGGATCCGATGTTCGGCCAGGTCGCCTGCAAGTTGGGCCGCACAACCGGCTACTCCTGCGGAGTGACCTGGGGTCCCGGTCAGGACCCGGGCACCATCGTCAATCAGGTCTGCGGACGACCTGGCGACTCCGGCGCCCCGGTCACGGTCGACAACAAACTGGTCGGCATGATCCACGGCGCATTCACCGACGGACTGCCCACCTGTGTCATCAAGTACATCCCGTTGCACACCCCGGCGATCACGATGTCGATCAATTCGATCCTCGCCGACCTGGATGCCAAGGACCGACCCGGCGCCGGGTTCGTACCCGTCGCCGGACCGGTACCGGGACCGGCCTGACTCGTCAGTTGGCCTTGCTCGCCCGGATCGCCTCGAACACCCCTGGGTCGAGAAGTGTCGAGGTGTCGCCGAGTGGGCGGCCCTCGGCGACGTCACGCAGCAGGCGCCGCATGATCTTGCCGCTTCGTGTCTTCGGGAGTTCGGGAACGACGTGGATTTCGCGTGGCTTTGCGATCGGTGAGATCTCGCGGGCCACCTCGGCGCGCAACTCAGCGACCATGTCGCGGGTCGACAGGTCCTCGTCGGCGCTCTCCTTGAGAATGACGAACGCGCAGATCGCCTGTCCGGTCTGTTCGTCGGAGGCGCCGACGACCGCCGCCTCGGCAACTCCGGCGTGGCCGACGAGTGCTGATTCCACCTCGGCGGTGGAGATCCGGTGCCCGGAGATGTTCATCACGTCGTCGATCCGGCCCAGCACCCAGACTTCGCCGTCGCTGCCGTAGCGTGCACCGTCGCCGGCGAAGTACCAGCCCTGTTCGGCGAACCGTGACCAGTAGGTCTCGACGAATCGCTCATCGTCGCCCCAGATACCCCGCAGCATCGACGGCCACGGCTTGTCCAGCACCAGGTACCCGGTGACGTGCTCGCCGTGGTCGGGACTGGCCGCGAGTTCGTTGCCGTTGTCGTCGACGATCTTGGCGGAGATTCCGGGCAGTGGCCGCATCGCCGATCCGGGTTTGCACACCGTCACGCCGGGTAGCGGGGAGATCATCGCCGCGCCGGTCTCGGTCTGCCACCAGGTGTCTACGATCGGGGTCTTGTCGTCACCGAAGACGAGGCGATACCAGCGCCAGGCCTCCGGGTTGATCGGCTCGCCGACCGAGCCCAGCAGGCGCAGGCTGGACAGATCATGATCGAACGCCAGCTCGCGTCCCCACTTCATGAAGGTCCTGACCAGGGTGGGTGCGGTGTAATAGATTGTGACGCCGTACTTTTCGATGATCTGGAAGTGCCGGTGCTCGTCTGGGGAGGCCGGGGTTCCTTCGTAGAGGATCTGCGTCGCGCCGTTCGACAGCGGGCCGTAGACGATATAGCTGTGGCCGGTCACCCAGCCGATATCGGCTGTGCACCAGTACACATCGGTCTCGGGCTTGATGTCGAACACGTTGTAGTGCGTGTAGGAAGCCTGGGTCAGATAGCCGCCCGAGGTGTGCAGGATGCCCTTGGGCTTGCCGGTCGTGCCCGAGGTGTAGAGCAGGAACAGCGGATGCTCGGCGTCGAAGGCCTGCGGGGTGTGCTCGGTGGACGCGCGGTCGACGGTTTCGTGCCACCAGAGGTCGCGGCCGTCCGTCCAGTTGACGTCGATGCTGGTGCGGCGCACCACCAGAACGTTCTTCACCGTCGAGGATCCCGCGATTGATTCGTCGACCGAGTTCTTCAGTGAGACCGCGCTGCCGCGGCGGTACTGACCATCGGTGGTGATCACCAGTTTGGCCTCGGCGTCGTCGATGCGGGCGCGAAGCGCCGATGCCGAGTAGCCGCCGAACACCACTGAGTGCATGATCCCGAGTCGGGCGCAGGCGAGCATCGCGACGACGGCCTCCGGCACCATCGGCATGTAGATGGCAACTCGGTCACCGGCGACCAGGCCCAGATCGGTCAGGACGTTGGCGGCCCTGCAGACCTCGTCCTTCAGTTGGGCGTAGGTGAGGGTGCGTGCATCACCGACCGGCTCGCCCTCCCAGTGGATCGCCACTCGGTCGCCGTTGCCGGCTTCGACGTGCCGGTCCACACAGTTGTAGGCCACGTTGAGTTTGCCGCCGACGAACCATTTCGCGACGGGTGCCCCCGTCCAGTCCAGGACTTCGGTGAAAGGGGTGTCCCAGTGCAGCCGGTTGGCCTGTTCGGCCCAGAACGCCAACCGATCTGCCTCGGCCCGGTCGTACAGTTCGGCCGTCGCATTGGCCGAAGCCGCGAATGCCTCTGATGGCGGGTAGTGGGTCGGAGCGTCGGTAGCCTCGGTCATACCGGGAGCGTAATCACTTCCGCCTTGTCGCGGGTGATGTGTCGCACCCAAGTTCGTCCCCTCGACCACCGGCTATTACCGTGGCGGCTCATGACCACCGGCGGCGCGCGACGTGATCTTCTGGCGCCGCTGCTGGAACTGCCCGGGGTGTCCGAAGCCGCCGAATCGGCGCGCACCGCGCTGGGTAAGGCGCACCGGCATCGGGCAAATCTGCGCAACTGGCCGGTGACGGCAGCGGAGTCCGCGGTGCGCGGTGCCCGGTGCTCCTCGGTGCTTGACGGCGGCGGTGTGCAACTCGATGACACTGCTTCGGGAACCTCCGATCCGGTTCTCGCCGGAGCTCTCCGGGTCG